>DAIUEM010000209.1:0-4493 GCA_036845105.1 Actinomycetota bacterium
TCACGTTCATCTACGTGACGCACGACCAGGAGGAGGCGCTCACGATGTCCGACCGCCTCGCCGTCATGAGCAACGGGCGCGTCGAGCAGGTCGGCACGCCGAGCGACGTCTACGAGGAGCCCGCCACGGCGTACGTGGCGGACTTCCTGGGCGTCTCGAACCTGATGGACGCCGCGGCGGCGGGTCGGACGGGCGACGGCCGAGGCAGGGTGCGGCTCGGCGAGTTCGAGCTCGTGGCCGCGAAGGGCGACACCGACGCGAGCGGCGACGTGAAGGTCACGATCCGGCCCGAGCGCGTCCGGCTCGAGGACCACGGCGCCACCGGCGAGAACCGCGTGCCGGGGATGATCGAGCGCGTCGTCTACGTCGGCTCCACGCTGCAGGTCATCGTCCACCTCGCGCCCGGCCAGACGCTCCAGGCGTGGGTGCCGAACGAGGGCGCCGGCATCCCCTTCGAGCAGGGCACGCCGATCGCCGTGCACCTGCCGGCCGACGCGCTCCGCATGCTGACGGACACCGCCTCGCTCGAGGAGGTCCGCCAGATGGAGGAGCCGCTCGCCGCCTCCTGATGCGCCGGGCCTCGGCCCGAGCCCGAGTCACTCGATCGCCGCGAACTCCTGCAGGGCACCCTCCCGCCGCTGGCCGCGCGTGGCGAGCCGGTACGCGATGAAGCCGATGACGATCACCGTGAACGTCGAGACCAGCATGAACGTCGCGGCGGCGTTGACGGCCGGGGTGGGAGAGGCCCGGGCGGCGTTGTAGATCTTGACGGACAGAGGCTCGGTGTCCGAGCCCGCCGACAGGTAGCGCACCGTCACGAAGTCGTCGATCGAGTCCGCGAAGACGATGGCGGCGCTGGCGAACATCGCCGGGGTGAGCAGCGGCAGGAGGACGCGCCGGATCGATCTCGTCGGCGACGCGCCGAGGTCCATCGCCGCCTCCTCGTACTCGCGGCCGATCGTGAGTAACCGCGCTCGGACGATGATCACGGCGTACGCGATCTGCCACGTCACGAGCCCGATGACCTGCGCCGCCGTGCCGAGCGGGATGAACGTGAGCATGTTCTGGAAGGACAGGAACAGCGCGAGACCGAGGATGATCTCGGGCACCACGAACGCCATGAGGACGCTGAAGTTCGCCGCGCTCGCCGGGCGGCCCCGCCAGCGGTCCAGACCGATCGCGAACGCGGTGCCGATCGGCACGGCGAACAGGGTCGTGAGGATCGCCAGCCGGAAGCTCTGGAAGATCGCCGGGCGCAGGAGCGGGTTCCGGAACAGCGACTCGAACGGGTCCTCCCACCACCACGTGAGCGAGAACCCCTGCCAGGAGCTGCGGGAGCGCCCCTGGTTGAAGGAGAAGAGCACGGCGATCAGGACGGGGAGCACGGACCAGGCCAGGTACAGCCACGTGATCCCCTCGAGGATCCTCGGCTTGCGCCAGGGGTTGTGCAGCCAGGAGACGCGAGACCGTCCACCCGTCTGCGGGGGCGTCTGCACCGGCTCGCGGGTCGCCGTCTTCACTTGGCCTCCGCGGCTCGAGCCGTGTAGCGCAGGTACCAGAGCATGGGGACGATGAGGATCACGACGACCGTGAGCACCAGCGAGGCGCCCTGCGCGGCGAGGCCGGGCGTGACGTACGTGAGGTCGATCAGGTTGCCGATCATCGTCGTCCTCGGCGACTGCGAGAGCAGGTTGTTGGTGTAGTAGTCCCCGAACATCGGCAGGGTGATGATGATGAGGCCGGCGAGGATGCCCGGCTTCGACAGCGGGAGCGTGACGCGGAAGAACGTTCGCGCGGGGCTCGCGCCGAGGTCCCGCCCCGCCTCGAGCTGGCTCTGGTCGATGCGGTCGAGCTGCCCGTAGAGCGGCAGGATCAGGTACGGCAGGTACCCGTAGACGAGCCCGATCACGACCGTGATGCCGTGCCCCTCGAGCCAGCCGAACGGCTCCTGGAGCACCTGGAGGAACGTCAGGAGGTCGTTCACGTAGCCGTCGCGCTCCAGGAGCGACTGCCACGCGTACATCCGCATCAGGTAGCTGATCCAGAACGGCATGATGAGCAGCGCGAGGAACAGCCCCTTGCGGCGGCCCCCGTACCGCGCGACGAAGTACGCGATCGGGTACCCGATCAGCAGGCACGTGACGCTGGCGGCGAGGACGTAGCCGAACGTGCGGAGGTAGACCTCCTGGTAAACGCCGCCGAAGATCCTGCCGAGCTGCTCCGTGAACGTGCTGAAGTCCCACCACCACGGCTGGAAGACCGGCAGCGGGTTCCTGAAGAAGTCCACGGTCCCGAACGCGATCGCCAGGATCACGTAGAAGGACGCCGCGAAGAACAGGATCTGCCAGACGATCGCGGGGATCGCGAACGACGGCCAGAACCACCTGGGGTACCATGCGCCCTGCTGCTTGGCGTAGGCGCGCTGGATCCGCCGCGCCTCGCGTCGGGAACGGGCTGCTCCAGCGTACTTACTGAAGTCCCAGCCGCCGTCACTCACGCCGTCGTTACGCCCCCGCTCCGGCCGTGAACTCCTCCCACGCGGTCTGCCACTTCAGCTCGTCGTCCGGGGCGAGCTCGAGCAGCCACATCCCCTTGTCGAACATCTCCTCGGTGACGACCGCCCGTGGCACCGAGGGCGGCACCGTACCGGGTCCCTTGTTCGGCGCGTACGCGCCGAGCTCTGCCTCGATCAGCGCCTCGGGGTTCATCGAGGTGAGCGGTGGCTGGTACCCGTTCCACGTGAAGTTATCGAACGCGTGCTTCTGGTCCATCATGAAGTTGAGGAACGCGTGCGCGAGGACCGGGTGCTCGGCGTTCGCCGGGATGGAGATGACGTCGTTCCCGACGACGCCCACGTTGTCCGACGGGTACCAGTAGCCGAGGATGTCCGTCTCGCCCGGCGTGTTGAGGTCGGCCAGATACCACTGCGCGCCGATGATGTCGCCCGACCAGGACTGGTGGACGTCGTAGACGCCGTCGGGCAGCTTCACGTAGACGCCGTTGATCGTCGTGCGCACGTTCACGAGATTGATGAGCTCGACGAGGTCGTCCCTCGCCGCCTGGATGGTCGCGTCGTCGGTCGTGTTGACGTCGTCCACACCGGCGCGACGCATCGCCATCGCGAGCGTCTCTCGCGCGTCGTCGTAGATCCCGACCTTGCCCGAGTACTGGGGGTTCCAGATCAGGTCGTAGCCCTGCGCCTCGGCCTCCTCGTCGGAGATCACGTCTCGGCGGTAGGCGACGCCGGTCGTGTACGTGGTGTACGGGACGGTGTACCGGGCCTCCTGGTCGTAGAAGGGGCTCTGGTACTGCGGCCACATGTTCGTGGCGAGGTTCGGGATGTACGAGAGGTTCAGCGGCTGCAGCAGCTTCCCGTACGTGAGCTTGCCGAGCTGGTCCACGGTCGGGAAGAAGACGTCCGCCACCTGTCCCGTAGACATCTTCTGGATCGCCTCGGACATGTTGTTGAAGGTCGTCCACTCGTAGTCGCAGTCGAACTCCTCGCAGAAGTCGTTGATGACCTTCTTCCACATGTAGTCGGCCCAGTTGTAGATCCTGAGCGTCGCGCCCTTCTCGACCGGCAGGTTGTCGGCGATCGGCTGGATGTCGTCGTGGATCGGCAGGGTCACGGGATTGTCGGTCCGGGCGAGCGGGTACGGCCCGGTCGTGCCGGTCGGCGCGGTCACGCCCGCGGGGGCCTCGGTGCCGGGCTTGCTGCACGCCGCGAGGATCGCGGACAGGCTGGGAAGCGCGACGGCCGTGGTCGCCGATGCCTTGAGGAAGCGCCTCCGGCTGAGCTCGCTCGTCGGACCACGACGCCTCAGAAGGTGCTCGCGCGGCTCTCGCATCCCGTCCCCTCCTTGCCGTGCCGTTTGAACGACCGTACGAAGCCGTTGCATAGCACTCGGCCGGGGGTGGCGCAACCCAAGGCCGCTCTCGGCAGGCGCTCCGGCGGCGGGCCCGACCAACTCCTGAAGCGCCGTTCAAGCGGCGGAGTATGATGCCGCCCAGCCCGACCGAGGAGGGATGACCGTGTCCGACGACGCCTCCGAGCCCGTCCTGCTCGTCGAGGACCTGGGCCCCGTCCGCCGGCTCACGATGAACCGGGCCCGCTCGTTGAACGCCCTCAACCACGAACTGCTCGAGGCGCTGATGCGCGGGTTCGACGCGGCGGCCGAAGCCGAGAGCGTCTCGGTGATCGTCCTCCGGGGGGCCGGTCGCGCGTTCTGCTCCGGCTACGACATGAACGAGGACACCGAGGCCGGCGTCCTCGACGAGGACGCGTGGCGCGCGGACCTCAAGCGCTCGACCGAGGAGATGCTCCGGATCGTCGACCACCCGAAGCCGGTCATCGCGAGCGTGCACTCCTATTGCCTGGGCGGCGGGACCGACCTGATGCTCGCGTGCGACCTGGCCGTGGCCGCCGACGACGCGCTCTTCGGCTACGTCGACATCCGGTTCGGGTCGGGCGTCGTCTCGATGTTCCTGCCGTG
>DAIUEM010000210.1:0-4489 GCA_036845105.1 Actinomycetota bacterium
CCCGCGCCGCCGGTCACGAAGAAGGTCGTCACGACGCCAGCTCCAGCCCCGGGTCCGCGCCGACCTCGAGCGACGTGCGCTCCCCGCGCTCGAGTCGCGAGGCGCCGGCACACGCGATCATCGCCGCGTTGTCCGTGCAGAGCGGCATCGACGGGAACAGCACCCGGATGCCGGCCTCGGCCGCGTCCCGCTCGATCCGCTCGCGGAGCCGGCTGTTCGCCACCACGCCCCCGCCGAGCAGCACCGTGGCCACGCCCTTCTCGCGCGCGGCACGGATCGTCTTGTCCACCTGCACGTCCACGATCGCCTCCTGGAACGACGCGGCCAGGTCGGCCGGGTCCACCGTCCGTCCGGCCTCCCGCTCGGCCCTCACGTATCGGAGGACCGAGGTCTTCAGCCCGGACAGCGAGGAATCGTAGTCGCCGGACCCGAGCATCGCCCGGGGGAAGCGGATCGCGTCCGGGGCGCCGTCGCGCGCCAGCCGATCGAGCGCGGGCCCGCCCGGGAAGCCGAGACCCATGAACCGAGCGATCTTGTCGAAGGCCTCGCCCGCGGCGTCGTCCACCGTCTGGCCGAGCACCTCGTACCGGTGCTCCTGCGGCATGTGCACGAGCATCGTGTGCCCGCCCGAGATCACGAGGCACACGTACGGCGGCTCCGGCGCGCCGTGCTCGAGGAAGTTCGCGTAGATGTGACCCTCGAGGTGGTTCACGCCGATGAACGAGGCGCCCGTCGCGAACGCCACGGCCCTCGCGCCCGCCAGACCGACGAGCAGCGCGCCGACGAGGCCGGGCCCGACCGTGACGGCGACGCCGTCGATGTCCGAGAACCGGCAGCCGGCCCGCTCGAGCGCCTCGTCGAGGAGCGGGTTCAGCGCCTCCACGTGCGCGCGGCTCGCGAGCTCGGGCACCACGCCGCCGAACCGGGCGTGCAGGTCGGTCTGGCTCGAGACGACGTTCGAGAGCACGGCACGGTCCTCCACCACGGCGACGGCGGTCTCGTCGCAGGAGGTCTCGATCCCGAGGACCTTCACGCGCGTCTCACGGACGGATCCCGTCGGGCAGGCCGCTCACGAGCTCTCGGAGCCGGCGTCGGCGTTCGGGCTCCCGGATCCCGTCGAGCCACATGATGAGCGCGTCCTCGCTGACCTCCTGGTAGTAGTTCTTCCGCACGCCGACGGGACGGAACCCGAACCGCCCGTACAGTCGCTGCGCGCCCCAGTTCGTGACGCGCACCTCGAGCGAGACCGCCTCCGCGCCCAGGTCGACCGCGTTCTCGATGAGGTCGAACAGCAGGCGCGAGCCGATCTTGCCCCGCTGGCGCATCGGGTCGACGGCGATGTTCGTGATGTGGGCCTCCTCGCCGTAGCAGATCAGCCCACCGTAACCGACGACCTCGCGATCCATCCGCGCGACGAGGTAGCACCGGTTCGAGCTCTCGGTCATCTCCGACAGGAACAGGTTCGGGCTCCACGGACGCGGGTAGACCTGGCGCTCGATGGCCATGATGCCGCGCAGGTGGCGGCGGCGCATCCGGGTCACCTCAAGCCGAGGCGCCGCGACGTCGCTGGTCCCAGGCGATCTCCGCATCCGACTTCCTCAGGTAGAGCGGTACCACGTCGAACAACCGGTCGAACTCCTCGCGGTGCATCCGCGGGATCGCCAGCTCCACCAGCGATCCCGCCTGCGGGTGGGCCGAGACGGCCGAGGCGAACTCGAGCCGACCGCCCGTCCCTTCGAGCTCCCGCCGGTACAGGATGGCACCGTTGCCCGCAAGTAGCACATCCTCCCCCCGGGCCTCGAGGTCGGCGGCCAGGTGATCGGGTGGCGCCACCTGATAGTCGCCCTCCCGGACGACCCCCCCGTGCACCGTGCGGTAGAAGGCGTAGAAGACCTCGCCGCGGCGGGCGTCGATCACCGCGCCGACCATCCGGCTCGTGTGCCGGACGCCGAACGCGAGCGCGTCGAGCGACGGGATGCCCACGATCGGAACGCCGAGCACCTGCGCGAGGCTCTTGCCGGCCTCGACCCCGACGCGCAGGCCGGTGAACAGCCCGGGCCCGAGCCCGACCGCCACGCCCCCGACCGCCGAGAGCTCGAGGCCGGTCCAGCGCAAAAGGTGCTCGATCGCCGGCACGACCGCGTCCTGCCGGGCCGTGCCGGTCAGGCTGGTCGACCCGAGGATCTCGGTCTCGGTCCCGAGGGCCACCGAGGTCTGGGGCGTGGAGGTCTCGATCCCGAGGACGATCACGCGGCGCTCCCCCACGGCTCGAGGGACCGCTCGAGGCGCTCCCACCGGGTCGCCCACGAGGGGCCGACCGCGGTGAGGACCAGGCGCCGGCGCTCGCCGTGGCCCGGCACGGTGAGCTCGACCGACAGGTGCTCCGACGGCAGGAGACCCTCGACGGCGTCGCCCCACTCGACGAGCAGGACGCCGTCGTCGGTCATCTCCTCGAAGCCCAGGTCGAGCACGTCCTGCACGCGGTCCAGGCGGTAGACGTCAACGTGGTGGACGGTGAGGCGGCCTCGGTACTCTCGCACGAGCGTGAACGTCGGCGAGACGACCGTGCCGGCGAACCCGAGGCCCACGGCCACCCCCTGCACGAACGTCGTCTTGCCGGCCCCGAGCTCGCCGGTCAGCGCCACGGCGTCGCCGGCCCGGAGGAGGTCCGCGAGGGCCGCGCCGATCGCGCGCGTGTCCTCGACGGTCGGCGCGCCGAGCTCGATCCGCATCAGAAGAGCCCGAGCTGCTCCTCGGCCGGCGCGGGGCGCTCGGCGAGGGCGCGCTTCATCTCCTGGAAGTCCGCGCGGAGCGCGGTCATCTGGCTGGAGGACTCCCCGCCCCCGTGCAGGATCGCGGCGGGGTGGAACGTGGGGATCACGATCCGGCCCTGCCACGGGAACCGCTGCCCGCGCACCCGGCTGATCGAGACCTGCCTGCCCAGGATGTACCGCGTGGCCCAGTTCCCGAGCGTCACGACGACCGCCGGGTCGATCAGCTCGACCCGCTCGTCGAGCCACGGCTTGCACGCCGCGAGCTCGTCCTCGAGCGGGTCGCGGTTCCCCGGCGGGCGGCACAGGATCACGTTGTTGATGTAGACGGCCGAGCGCGGGATCTCGACCTCGGCCAGCATGCGGTCGAGGAGCTGCCCGGCCGCCCCGACGAACGGCACCCCCTGCTTGTCCTCGTGGTAGCCGGGACCCTCGCCGATGAACATCAGGTCCGCGTTCGGGTCGCCGACCCCGTAGACCACCTGCGTCCGGCCCTGCGCCAGGCGGCACCGCGTGCATGTCGCGGCCTCCTGCGCGGCCTCTTCGAGCGTCCTGCTCATGCCGTGTCCCCCGCCCCGGGGATCCCGGGGATGCCCTCCGCGGTCTGCGCGCCCCGACGGACCGCCTCCGCGACGACCCGCTCGGCGAGCTCCTCGACGCGCGCCTGCGACGCGTCGACCTCGGCGGTCGCGAGCGTGAAGACCGTGTCGCCGTCCCAGATGGTATGCGAGGGACGGATCGCGCGCGCCAGCCCGTCGTGCGCCGCAAGGGCGAGCAGGTGCGCCCGCTCCCTCGACAGGCGCGCGTTCGTGGCGACGACGCCGATCGTCGTGTTGCCCGGGACGGGCTCGGCGGGCGGCTCGCCGGGTGCCACGTCCTCCTCGTCCCCACCCCGGGCGCCGACGAGCACCGCGCCGTCGTCGTCCACGATCTCGCCGAGCGCGTTCACCGCGAACAGCGCGCCGACGATCAGCTCGTCCTCCTGGGCGGAGGCGGTCCCGACGCCCCCCTTCATCGCGTGCGAGAGCCCTCGGATCTTCGCGACCGTGGCGCCGGTGCCGGCGCCGACGCTCCCCTCGGCCACCTCCTCCGACGCCGCGTGGCACGCGGCGTAGCCGGCGCTCGGGTTCGGCCGGACGCTCGGGTCGCCGACGCCGAGGTCGAAGAGCACCGCCGCCGGCACGATCGGCACGCGAGCGACGTCCATCTCGAACCCGATCCCGCGCTCCTCGAGCCACCGCATCACCCCGTCGGCGGCGGACAGGCCGAACGCGCTGCCGCCGCCGAGCAGCACCGCGTGCACCTCCTCGACGAGCATCCCCGGGCGGAGCAGGTCGGTCTCGCGCGTGCCCGGCGCGCCGCCGCGCACCTCCCCAGAGCCGATCGTGCCGGGCGGGCACAGCACGACGGTACAGCCGGTCAGCGCCTCGGCGTCGGTCGCGTGCCCGACCTCGATCCCCGGCACCCGTGTGATCACGTCGTCTCCTTCCCTGCCCGGCCGCGTCGCGCCGCGCTTGCGCCGGACGGGCGAGCCGCGCGCGTTCTCGCTCGCAGACCTCGAGACGTTTCCGGTAAGCGAGTTCATCCGGGCGCGAGGCATCCGGTCTGCCTGTGCCGTGCCCCTGGCGACCGCGCACGGCACTCTTGGTACGCTGAACCTGGGCGCCTACGGCGACCACGCGTTCTCGTCCGATCACTTCCCGCTGCTGACCCGTGTT
>DAIUEM010000211.1:0-4487 GCA_036845105.1 Actinomycetota bacterium
CGGGATCGGGGTTCTTCGTGAGCGCGGTCATCTGCGAGAACGCCGCGATGGTGAGCGGCAACGTGGCGGACTCGGTCCCTCCGACGACGCACAGATCCACGTATCCGTCGCGGATCAACCGCATCCCCTCGCCCACCGCGTGGTTCGAGGACGCGCACGCCGAGATCGTGCACAGGTTCGGGCCGGTCAGGCCATAGATCATCGCGATGTGGCCCGCCGAGCCGTTCGCCATGAGCCCCGGGACCATGAACGGGCTCACCCGGCCCGGGCCGCGCTCGAGCATCACGTTGTGCGCCGTAAGGAGCGTCTCGATGCCGCCGATCCCGGTTCCGAACACGACGCCGCCGCGCTCGGCCACGACCTCGGGCTCGCCGGCGTCCTGCCATGCGAGCTTCGCCGACGCGATCCCGTACTGCGTCGACCGGTCGGTACGCCGTGCCTCCTTCGCGTCGAGCCAACTCGAGGCGTCGAAGTCTGGGAGTTCGGCCGCGATCGTCACCGGCAGGTCGGAGGGGTCGAACCGCGTGATGCGCCGGATGCCGTTCCGGCCGGACGTGAGGCCGGACCAGAACTCCTCGACCCCCGTGCCGATCGGCGTGACGGGGCCGATGCCCGTGATGAAGACCCTGGCGCGCACGCTCACCCTACCTCGAGCCGAGCCCCAGCTTCTGCTCGACGAGCGAGACGGCCTGTCCCACCGTCTTCACGCCCTCCATCTCGGCCTCGGGGATCTCGATGTTCCACTCCTCCTCGAGCGCGAGGACGGCCTCGACGAGGTCGAGGGAGTCGGCGTTCAGGTCCTCCGCGAACCGCGCGTCGGGCACCACCTGTGCCTCGTCCACCGCGAGCTGCTCGGCCAGGACCTTGCGCACCCTCGCCTCGATCTCTGCCTTGTCCATCGGTCCTCCTTGGGATCCTCCGTCGTTACGGCTCGGCACATGCTATGGGCTGCGGCCCTCCGCGACTACGCCGTGAGCCCCCCGTCCACGGGGATGACGGCGCCGTTCACGTACGAGGCCTCCTCGGACATCAGGAAGCGCACGACGGCAGAGACCTCCTCGAGGTGCGCCGTCCTCCCGAGCGGCGTCTGCTCGATGTACACGGCCCTGGCGGGCTCGGTCAGGTACGACGTCATGTCCGTGTCCACGAGCCCGGGGCACACCGCGTTCACGGTGATGCCCTTCACGCCGACCTCGCGCGCGAGCGACTTCGTGAGCCCGACGAGCGCGCTCTTCGAGGCCGCGTACGCGGTCTGTCCCGCGTTGCCGCGGATCGCCACCGCCGAGGACATGTTCACGATCCGACCCCATCGAGCGCGGAGCATCGTGCGCACCGCCGCCTGGCTCGCGAGGAACGCCCCCCGGACGTTCGTGTCCATCGTCCGCGCGAACGTCTCCAAGGGGTACTTGAGCAGGAGGCCGTCCTGGCTGAACCCGGCGTTGTTCACGAGGCCGGTGACCGGACCGAGCGAGCCGGCCACCTCCTCGAACGCCTGCTTCACCGAGGCCGCGTCGAGCGTGTCCATGTGGACGATCGTGCCTGACCCGCCGTCGGCCTCGATCGCGGCGAGCGCTTCCTTCGCGTCGGACTCGCTCGAGCGATAGCCGATCGCGACCCGCCACCCGCCGGCGGCGAGCGCCTCGGCGCAGGCCCGCCCGATCCCGCGCGAGGCGCCGGTGACGACGGCGACCTTCAGGACGCCCGAGCGTTCCATCGGACCAGGTTGGCGCCCCACGCGAGGCCGGCGCCGAAGGAGGTGAGGAGGACGAGGTCGCCCTCCTCGATCCGGCCGCCACGCCACGCGCGGTCGAGCGCGATCGGGATCGAGGCGGCGGAGGTGTTCCCGACCTCGGCGACGTCCACGACCGCGCGTTCGGGGCCGATGCCCAGGCGCTCGGCGACCGCCACCATGATGCGGGCGTTCGCCTGGTGGGGGATGAGGACGTCCACGTCGTCGGGGGTCAGCCCCGACTTCTCGAGCAGCTGACGGCATGCGTTCGCCATCTCGACCACGGCGCGCTTGAAGACCTCGCGGCCCGAGGGCATCTGGATCTTGTGGTCGTTCGCGGCCAGGGTCTCTGCCGTGGGCGGTCGTGCGGAGCCGCCGCCGGGGATGATGAGGATCTCGGCGGCCGTCCCGTCGGCGCCCAGCACCGAGCCGATCACGCCGGGCTTGTCCGAGGGACGCAGCACGACCGCGCCGGCGCCGTCGCCGAACAACACGCACGTCGACCGGTCGGAGAAGTTCATCACGCGCGAGAGGATCTCGGCGCCGATCACGACGACAGTCTCGGCTGCGCCCGACTCGATGAACGCGGTCCCGGCCGACATCCCGTACGAGAAGCCGGCGCAGGCGGCGTTCAGGTCGAAGGCGGGGCACTGGAGGCCGAGCTTGCGCTGCACCCAGACGGCCGCCGCCGGGATCGGGGTGTCCGGCGTGAGCGTCGCGCAGACGATCAGGTCCACCTGCTCGGGCGCCACGCCCGCTTCGTCGAGCGCGCGACGGACGGCCTCGACGGCCAGGTCCGACGTCGCCTCGCCCTCCGCGGCGAAGCGGCGGGCGACGATGCCGGTCCGGGTACGGATCCACTCGTCGCTGGTGTCCACGAGCTGCTCGAACTCGGCGTTCGGCACCACGCGGTCGGGGAGTCGAGAGCCGACCCCGGCGATCGTCGCATGGTGTCGCGTCTGCACGTGAACCCTCCTGGCGTCCGGCGGTGGGACGCTTGAGGATAGCGCCCGCGGGGGCGCGATGCCCGTCGGCGCCGGACGCGCGCGATCAGAGGGTGGACGCGAACGCCGTCGCGTCGGCCGGCGACCCGACCGCGACGGCGCGAGCACCCGGCACCACCCGCTTCGCGAGCTTCGTGAGCACGTCGCCGGGGCCGGCCTCCACGAAGGTGTCGGCGCCGGCGTCCGCGAGCGTGCGGGCGCACCGCTCCCACCGGACCGGCGAGACGACGTGCCGCTCGAGCAGGCGTCGCATCTCGACCGGGTCCGAGACGAGCTCTCCGGTGACGTTCGACGCGACCGGGATGCGTGGCGGCCGCAGCTCGACCCGGCCGATCGCCTCGACGAGCGGCCCGACGGCCGGCTCCATGAGCGGGGAATGGAACGCGCCGGCGACCTTCAGGCGGACGGCGCGGACCCTGCTCTCGGCGGCGAGGGCCTCGGCGCGCTCGATCGCGGCGACCGAGCCCGAGATCACGACCTGCTGCGGCGAGTTCTCGTTCGCGACGAGCAGGACGTCGCCCTCCCGTGCGCGCTCGCAGATGTCCTCGGCCCGCTCGGCGCCGACCCCGAGCAGCGCGCTCATCGTCCCCGGCCGGGCCTCGCCGGCCTCCTGCATCGCCCGTCCGCGCACGCGGACGATCCCGAGCGCGGACCCGAGGTCGACGACCCCGGCGGCGACCAGCGCGGCGAACTCCCCGAGCGAGTGGCCGGCCGCGCCCACGAAGCGCACGCCCTCCGTCTCGAGCAGGCGGAACGCCGCGACGCCGCACGCGAGGAGCGCCGGTTGCACGAACTCGGTCGTCGCGAGCGCTTGCCCGTCGCGGCAACCCTCGACCACGTCGCGGCCGATCGCCGCGGAGGCCTCGTCGAGGGTGGAGTGGCCGACCGCATGCTCGACCCACGGGTCGGCCATGCCGGCGAACTGCGAGCCCTGGCCCGGGAATACCACCGCGACACCCACGTCCGACCTCCTCCACGCACGAACGACGACACCGTACCTCAGCGAGCGGTCGACCCTCTCGACGGCGCCGTCGTCGGCAGTCCATCGGACGCTCATCTCGAGGTTCCGATACCGCACAGCGCATCGAGGGTTGAGGGTTGCGTCAACGCACAGTCGAGGGTTGCCACGCCTATCCGGGTCCTGTAGAAATGCTCCGAACCTATGGCCGAGAGGGTTCGTCGCGGACTTCCCACATCCCCAGCCGGTCGCAACGCGAACGGCGAGGGGGTCTTCGGGTTCCTGGGTCAGGACATGGCTGTCGACCTCGGAACCGCGAACACGCTCGTCTACGTTCGGCGACACGGCATCGTTCTGAACGAGCCCTCGGTCGTCGCGATCAACACGCTGAGCGGCGCGATCCTCGCGGTCGGCAACGAGGCGAAGCGGATGATCGGCCGCACGCCCTCGCACATCCAGGCGGTCCGTCCGCTGAAGGACGGCGTCATCGCCGACTTCGACGTGACCGAGAAGATGCTCCGCTACTTCATCCAGCGGGTGCACAAGCGCCGTCTCCTCGCGAAGCCGCGCGTCGTCGTGTGCGTGCCGAGCGGCATCACCGGCGTCGAGCAGCGTGCGGTCGAGGAGGCCACGATCGCGGCCGGCGCCCGCCGCGCCTACATCATCGAGGAGCCCATGGCCGCGGCGATCGGCGCGGGCCTGCCGATCCACGAGCCGGCCGGCAACATGATCGTCGACATCGGAGGCGGCACGACCGAGGTCGCCGTCATCTCGCTCGGCGGCATCGTGACCTCGA
>DAIUEM010000212.1:0-4443 GCA_036845105.1 Actinomycetota bacterium
TCCTCGGCCCATGTCGGGACCTGGTCGTTCGGGGCGGCGTCGACGGGACCTGCGACGGGGTCCTCGACGTCCGGCTCCTGGTCGCCGTCGGCCTCGTCCTGACGCTGCTCGGACAGGGCCTTCAGGCTCCGGTACCAGTTGTCCTCGTACGCCCGTTCCTCGGGGGCTGCGCCGTCGGACTCCACCAGGTCCCCGTCCTGCTTCTGGAACATCGCTCTCCTCCCCCTCACCGCTTCGAACCGGGGACGCTCACGCGCTCCCCGAAGTCCAGCTCATGGAGCCCGGGCCCGATGCCCATCGACACCGCCGCCATCGCGGCCTGCGTCCGGTTCGTGACGCCGAGCTTGCGGAAGATCGCCGCCAGGTGCGCCTTCACCGTCTTCTCCGACAGGAACAGCGCCCGCGAGATATCGCGGTTGCTCTTGCCCTCGGCGAGCAGCGCCAGGATGTCGGTCTCACGCTGCGTGAGCGAGCTGGCCGGTCGGACGGCGCCCTCGCCGTTCGACGGCTGTCCGCCGTCCATCGCCTCGAACAGGTTCTGGATCACGCGCGGGGACAGCACGTTGCCCCCACCCGAGATCGCGACCTTGATGGCCTGCTCGAGGTCCTCGGGGGTCGCGTCCTTCAACATGTACCCGGCGGCGCCCTCGGCGAGGGCGCGGCGCACGTAGTGCGCGTGGTCGAACGACGTCAGCATGATGACCGGCACGTCGGGCCAGCGCTGCTTCATGTCGTGCAGCAGCTCCAGGCCGTCCGCGTCGGGCATGCGGACGTCCACGAGGGCCAGGTCGACGTCGCTCGAGGTCATGACGGCCAGGGCCTCGGCCGCGTTCGCGGCCTCCTCCACCTCGGCCTCGGGGAAGCACTCCCGAACGACGTGGCCCATCCCGCGGCGGACCAGCGCATGGTCGTCGACGATCAGGATCCTCACGGCGTCACTCCTTGATCGTGGACGGGCAGCCTCGCGACCACCCGTGTCCCGTTACCAGGGGAGGACTCGATCTCGAGGCTCCCGCTCTGCTCCGCCACGCGGCGGCGCATCATCTCCAATCCCAGGTGTCCGTCGGCCAGGTCCGAGTCGGCGAGCCGGAAGCCTCGGCCGTGGTCCTCGACGAGCACGTGGAGGGTGCCCTCGGCGGCCGAGACGCGGACCGCCACGTCGCTCGTGCCCGAGTGCTTGGCGGCGTTCGCGACGCTCTCCCGGATCACGGCCGAGGCGGCCTCGAGCACCGGGCCGGGGACCGCGTGGAGGTCTCCCTCGACGGACCAGGTGGCGGGCAGCTGCCAGCGCTCGATCACGCCGCGGACCACGTCGTCGAGTCGGTCGGCCCCGCTCGGCGTCTCGGGCGAGAGCGTGGCGAGCATGTCCCGGATCTCCTCCAGGGCCTTGCGGAGCTCGCAGGCTGCGCGCTCGAGTGCCTCGGTCGCCTCGGCCGGCTCCCGATCGACCCGGCGCGCGAGCCACTCGAGCTCCAGGACCGACGCGGTGACGACCTGCGTGAGCCCGTCGTGCACGGCGTAGGCCAGGCGCGTGCGCTCGCGCGCGACCGGATCTTCGGGAGCCACGCCGTTCAGCTCGGTCGCCGAGGTCAGCACCGTCATCATGTTCACGCGTTCGTCCTCACGTTCCGCCGACGCGACCACGTCGCGTCGACCGCCTCGGCCCGCACGACCGTCGGCCGGCATCGGCCGATGGTCGGTCCCGGGCCCGTTCGGTCTAGTTCTTCCTTCGGTCGGTTGCGCGGTCGGCTTGAACGCCGGACCGACAAGCATCGGACGCGGTGGGAGGGCGAGGGAGCCGTTCGCCGGATGTTCCCGAGCTCAGGAGGCCGTCGCGCCGTCGTCCCCGAGGGATCGCTCGAGGACCTGGGCGACGTCCAGGACCCGGATCTCGTCTCCGCGAGCGCGGTGCGCGTCGTCGAGCATGATCAGGCAGTACGGGCACGCCACGCCGACCGTGTCCGCACCGGTCGAGGCGGCCTCGTCCGCCCGCTCCTGGTTGATGCGTTTGCCGATCCGTTCCTCCATCCACATGCGGGCCCCACCGGCGCCGCAGCACAGCCCCCGCTCCGCGTGCCGGGGCATCTCGGTCGTCCGGACGCCGGGGAGCCGCTCGATAAGCGCACGCGGATCCCGGTACACGCCGTTGTGGCGGCCCAGGTAGCAGGGGTCGTGGTAGGCGAGGAGCGTCTGGAGCTCCTCCGTCGGACGGAGCCGGCCCTCGCGTACGAGCCGTTCGAGGAGCTGGGTGTGGTGCACCACCTCGAACCGTCCTCCGTACCGCGGGTACTCGTTCCGCAGCGTGTTGAAGCAATGGGGGCAGTTCGCGACGATCGTCCTGACCCCGGCGCCCTCGAGCGTCTCGACGTTGGCCTCGGCCAGGGTCTGGAACAGGTACTCGTTGCCCATCCTGCGCGCCGGGTCGCCGGTGCACAGCTCCCGAGATCCGAGGACGGCGAACGAGATCCCCGCCGCCGTCAGCAGCCTGGCGAGCGACCGCGCGACCTGCTTGGCACGGTCGTCGAACGAGCCCGCGCAGCCGACCCAGTACAGGATCTCGGGAGCCTCGTCGCCCCCGGCGAGGACGGGGACGTCGAGGCCGTCCGCCCATGCCGTCCGCTGCGCCTGGGGCATCCCCCAGGGGTTGCTCGCGTTCTCCAGGTTGCGCAGCAACGCTCCCGCTTCCTGCGGGAACCGTGACTCGCCCATCACGAGGTTGCGTCGGAGGTCGACGATCGTGTCCACGTGCTCGATGTCCACCGGGCACTCCTGCATGCAGGCACCGCACGTCGTGCACGCCCACACGACCTCGTCGTCGACGACGTCGGGGACGAGCGCCGTGGGCTCCGGCGTCTCCCCTCGGGCCCGCGCCGCGACGATCGCGGGGCCCTCGGCGAACAGCTGGTCCCGCAGGTCCATGACGAGCAGCTTCGGCGACAGAGGTTTGCCCGTGCTCCATGCCGGGCACGCGCTCTGGCAGCGGCCGCACTCGGTGCACGCGTACAGATCGAGCAGCTCCTTGCGCGTGAGGTCCGCGATCGTCGCCGCGCCGAGCGACTGCTCCCCGGCCTCGAGCGCCTCGAGGCTGATCGGCAGCGGCGCGAGCGCCCCTCGAGGCTCGGTGCTCGAGAAGAACACGTTGAGGAAGCTCGTGGCGATGTGCAGATGCTTGGAGTAGGTGAGGAACACGAGGAACCCGAGGATCAGCAACAGGTGGGCCCACAGGAAGACCTGCTCGAGTGAGAACAGCCAGGTGGGCGACAGTCCCTCGAACGGCTGGGCGAGCGCGTTCGAGACCGGGGTCCACGCGGCCGGCGACTCGTTCACGCCCTGCGCGATCCGCATCGCGTTCGCGAGGAACAGTGTGAGGATGATCCAGGTGATCCACCCCAGGATGCGGTAGGCGTCGCGGGCGTGGCTACCGACGAACCGCTCGGGACGCTGGACGGATCGGATCCACAGAGCGATCGCGACGCCGACGAGCACGAGGACGCCGAAGACGTCCTGGACGAGGCCGAGCCACGCCGACCGCCCGATCCACGGCAGCGCGAAATCGGGATCGACGACCTGCCCCATGGCCTCCGCGATCGTCGTGAGGAGGACCAGGAACCCCCAGAAGATGAGGGCGTGCATGAGACCGGGCACGAACCGCTGGAACAGCTTGCGCTGCGCGAGCACGTGGGAGCCCTCGCGAGCGATCCGCCTCGGGAGGTCTCCCGATCGGTCCACGCTCCGGCCGAGGGCGTTCAGGCGGGCCAGCAGCCGCGCCCTGCGCGCGAACAGGCCGCCGGCGAGCAGGGCGATGGCCGTGAGCAGGGCGCCTCGCAGGACCATCGGGCGTGGAGTCTAGCCCCTCCGCGCCGGCGGCGCTCCCACGAAGGGAGCCTGGAGACGCTGTGGGTTGTCAGTGATGCACTCAGCTTTTATCCTTTTCAGTGACTGAGATAGCCGCACAACGAGGAGGACGCTCATGACTCGAGCAGTGGGGATCGACCTCGGCACGACGAACTCCGTTGTCGCCGTCCTGGAGGGCGGCGAGCCCGTCGTGGTCCCGAACACCGAGGGGTCCCGTACGACCCCCTCCGTCGTGGGCTTCGCGAAGAACGGCGAGATCCTCGTCGGCGAGGTCGCGAAGCGGCAGGCGATCACGAACCCCGACCGGACCGTGCGCTCCGTCAAGCGCTTCATGGGCGCGAAGGACTGGAGCGTGGACATCGATGGCAAGGGCTGGACGCCGCAGGAGGTCTCGGCCCAGATCCTGGCGAAGCTGAAGCGTGACGCCGAGGCGTACCTCGGCGACACCGTGTCGCAGGCGGTCGTGACCGTGCCGGCGTACTTCGACGACGCGCAGCGCCAGGCCACGAAGGAGGCCGGCCAGATCGCCGGGCTCGAGGTCCTCCGCATCATCAACGAGCCCACGGCGGCCGCGCTCGCGTACGGGCT
>DAIUEM010000213.1:0-4382 GCA_036845105.1 Actinomycetota bacterium
CGAGCGGGGTCGCCGCCGATCACGCCGCCGAGCCCGCGATCGCCGGGGGGGCGCGATGAACGTCCGGCACGCGCTCGACACGTTCCGCGGGTACCGGACCCCACGCCTGCGCATCATCGAGCACCGCAGGTGGTGGGCCATCGTCTCGGGCACGCTCCTCGTGTTTTCGATCGTGGGCCTGCTGGTACGCGGGCTGAACTTCTCGATCGATTTCACCGGCGGCTCCCTCCTCCAGTACCGCAACGTGGCGGGGGTCTCCGCGGAGGACATCCGCGGCGTCCTGGGCGGATACGGTCGCGAGGAGGCCGAGATCCAGATCGTCGGCGGCGACCAGGTCTCGATCCGGACGAGCGCGCTGACCGACGACCTCACGGCGCAGGAGCGCACGCAACTCGTCGACGATCTGGCCGCGCAGGCCGGGGTCAGCCCCACCGACGTGAGCATCCAGGTCGTGGGGCCGACCTGGGGCTCGCAGATCTCGCGCCAGGCGGTGATCGGCCTCGTCGTCGTCCTGCTCGCGATCGCCGCCTACATCACCTTCCGGTTCGAGTGGAAGATGGCGATCACCGCGCAGCTCGCGATGGTGCACGACGTCGTCATCACGGCGGGTGTCTACGCGCTCACCGGGCGGGAGGTCTCGCCGGCCACGGTGATCGCGATCCTCACGATCCTGGGGTTCTCCCTGTACGACACCGTCGTCATCTTCGACAAGGTGAAGGAGAACACGGAGTCCGCGTCGATGCTCGCGAAGGACACCTACTCCGGCGTGGCGAACGCGTCGCTGAACGCCGTGTTCATGCGGTCGGTCAACACGTCGCTCGTCGTCCTCCTGCCGATCCTGTCGCTGCTGCTGTTCGGGGGCGAGACGTTGAAGGACTTCGCCTTCGCGATGCTGATCGGCGTCGGGATCGGCGCGTACTCGTCGATCTTCATCGCCGTGCCGATCCTCGCGGCGCTGAAGGAGCGCGAGACCAGGTTCCGGCAGCTGCGCGCGCGCCTCGAGTCTCGGCCCGGCGGGGAGCGGCGTCCCCGCGCGGTGCCGCCGGAGGAGCCGAGGGAGGTCACGCCGGCGCCCACCGCGGTCGCCACCGCGGCGGCCACCCGCGCGACCGCGCGGGGGCAGGGGTCCCGTCCGGGCGCCAAGGGCAGGCGAAAGCCGCCCGCGAAACGCAAGCGGAGGTAGTCCCGTGGACATCGACCAGCTGAAATCGCTCGTGCGCGACGTGCCCGACTTCCCCCAGGACGGCGTCGTGTTCAAGGACATCACGCCGCTGCTCGCGAACGAGTCCGCGTTCTCGACGGTGATCGACCTCATCGTCCTGCACTTCGGGCGCGGCAGCGTGGACAAGGTCGTCGGGATCGAGGCGCGAGGGTTCATCATCGCGTCGCCGGTCGCGTACCACTTCGGGGCGGGGTTCGTCCCCGTCCGCAAGAAGGACAAGCTCCCGTGGCTCACGGAGTCGGCGGAGTACACGCTCGAGTACGGGACCGCGACCGTCGAGATCCACCAGGACGCGATCGCGCAAGGCGAGCGCGTCCTGATCGTCGACGACGTGCTCGCAACGGGTGGCACGGCGCGCGCGACCGCCGACATCGTGGAGCGGATCGGCGGCAAGATCGTCGGGGTCGCGTGCCTCATCGAGCTGGACTTCCTGCACGGGCGCTCGCGCCTGGAGGGGTACGACCTCTTCACGCTCCTGAACTACTGAGCCGGTTCCTCCGCGTTCCTGCCCCGGCGTACACTGGCGGTCCCGAGGAGGAGATCGCCGTGGACGGCCATGAGCAGGTCAAACAGGAGCGTAGGGGTGGGATCCTCTCGCGCCTGCGACCCGGTCCGGGCGAGCCCGAGAGCCCGCGCGACGGCCTCGAGGCGCTGCTGCGCACGGTCCGCGGGTACAACGCGAAGGCCGACCTGAAGGAGATCGAGCGGGCGTACCGCTTCGCGGAGGAGCATCACGAGGGACAGAAGCGGATCTCGGGCGAGGACTTCATCACCCATCCGCTCGCGGTCACGCAGATCCTCGCCGACCTGGGGCTCGACACGACGACCCTCGTCGCCGCCCTCCTCCACGACACCGTGGAGGACACGGAGGTCACCCTGGAGGAGCTCGAGGAGGGGTTCGGCCAGGAGATCGCGCGCATCGTGGACGGGCTCACGAAGCTCGACGCGATCGAGTTCCGGAGCCGGGAGCAGGAACAGGCCGAGAACGTCCGCAAGATGATCGTCGCGATGGCGGGCGACATCCGCGTCCTGCTGATCAAGCTCGCCGACCGGCTCCACAACATGCGCACGCTCTCGGTGCTCGCGGCCGACAGGCAGCGCCGGATCGCCACGGAGACGATGGAGATCTACGCGCCGCTCGCGCACCGGCTGGGCGTCCAGCAGATCAAGTGGGAGCTCGAGGACCTGGCCTTCAAGACCCTGCACGCAGGCCCGTACCGCGAGATCGCGAACCTCGTCGACCGCCGCCGCGGCGAGCGGCAGGACTACGTGGACGGGCTTCTCGAGGCGGCCCGGAGCCGCCTGCGCGAGGCCGGGCTGCGTGCGGAGGTGATCGGCCGCCCGAAGCACCTGTACTCGATCTACGAGAAGATGGTCGTCGGCGGCAAGGAATTCAACGAGATCTACGACCTCGCCGGCCTGCGCATCCTCGTCGACTCGGTCCGCGACTGCTACGGGGCGCTCGGCGCGATCCACTCGCTGTGGAAGCCGGTGCCCGGGCGCTTCAAGGACTACATCGCGATGCCCAAGTCGAACATGTACCAGTCGCTGCACACGACCGTGGTGGGGCCCGGCGGCCGACCGATCGAGGTGCAGCTCCGCACGCATGAGATGCACCGCACCGCGGAGTTCGGCATCGCCGCTCACTGGCGCTACAAGGAAGGCCGCAACGGGAAGAAGGCGAAGGAGGCCGCGGACCTCGCGTGGCTCGGGCAGATGCTCGAGTGGCTGAAGGACATGGCCGACCCCCGCGAGTTCATGGAGGGCCTGAAGATCGACCTCTACGGGGGGCAGGTCTTCGTGTTCACCCCGAAGGGTGACGTCATCAACCTCCCGGCCGGCGCCACGCCCGTGGACTTCGCGTACGCGATCCACACGGAGGTGGGGCATCGCACGATCGGCGCGAAGGTCGGGGGGCGGCTCGTGCCGCTCGACTACGAGCTCCGGACCGGTGACACGCTCCAGATCCTGACCTCGAAGGCGCAGGGCGAGGGGCCCTCGCAGGACTGGCTGAAGTTCGTCCAGACGCCTCGGGCGCGCAACAAGATCCGCCAGTGGTTCAGCCGCGAGCGGCGCGAGGACGCGATCGACGAGGGGCGCGACGCCCTGCAGCGCGTCATGCGCAAGCAGAACGTGCCCTTCAAGCGTCTGGCGACCGAGGAGGCGCTGCGCCAGGTGGCGGTGGAGATGAAGTTCGCCGACCTGGACTCGCTGTACGCGGCGATGGGGGAGGGGCACGTCTCGCCGCAGTCGGTCGTCGCCCGCCTGACCAGGATCGTGAGCGGGACGCCGCAGGAGGACGTCACGGAGGTCGCGCTCGCGCGGCCCGTCCGGGTCGAGGGACCCGACGTGACCTCGGGCATCGTCGTCCCGGGCTCGGTGGACGTGTGGGTGAAGCTCGCGCGCTGCTGCACGCCGGTCCCGGGGGACGAGATCATGGGGTTCGTGACGCGCGGGCAGGGCGTCTCGGTGCACCGGACCGACTGCCCGAACGGCAAGGCGCTCGCGCGCGAGCCCGAGCGGCTCATCGACGTCTCGTGGCGGGCGGGCAAGCCGACGACGTTCGTCGTCTCGGTCCAGGTCGAGGCGCTCGACCGCACGCGGCTGCTCTCGGACGTGGCGACCGTCCTGTCCGACAACCACGTGAACATCCTCACGGCGACCTCGACGGTGGGGCGCGACCGGACCGTGACGCTGCGCTTCACGTTCGAGCTCGCCGACATCACGCATCTGGGCGGGATCCTCGGGGACGTGAAGAAGATCGAGAACGTCTACGACGCCTTCCGCGTCGTGCCGCGGTGAGGGTCCTGCTCCAGCGGGTGACCCGAGCGGCCGTCCGCGTCCGGGGGGAGCCCGTCGCGGAGATCGGGCCCGGGCTGCTGCTGCTCGTCGGCGTCGGACGCGAGGACGCGTTCGGCGAGTACGACCGCCTGGCCGAGAAGGTCTTCAACCTCCGCGTCTTCGATGACGGGGACGGCAGGATGAACCGTTCGCTGGCCGACGTCGGGGGCGAGGTCCTCGTGGTCCCGCAGTTCACGCTCTACGGGAACCTGCGGAGGGGACGCCGGCCGTCCTGGGACGGAGCCGCCCCGCCCGAGATCGCGGCCGACCGCGTCGAGGCGTTCGCGCGGGCGCTCGAGGCCCGCGGCGCCCCGGTGCG
>DAIUEM010000214.1:0-4370 GCA_036845105.1 Actinomycetota bacterium
CGACGGTTGGCAGCACCTCCCGCTGATCCGGATGACGAACATCAACCTCGAGCCCCGCGAGGGCACGCTGGCCGAGATCGTCGGCGACACGAGGGACGGCGTCTTCATGTCCACCAACACGTCCTGGTCGATCGACGACAAGCGCGTGAACTTCCAGTTCGGCTGCGAGGTCGCGTGGCGCATCAAGGACGGCCGTCTGACCGAGATGTACCGCAACCCGAACTACACGGGCATCACCACGGAGTTCTGGGGCTCGTGCGACGCGGTCGGCGGGCGCGAGGACTGGACGCTGTGGGGCACGCCGAACTGTGGCAAGGGCCAGCCCGGGCAGGTGGCCCGGGTCGGTCACGGCGTCCCGCCGGCCCGGTTCCGGGGCGTGCAGGTCGGGGTACGAGGCTGATGGCCGGGCTCATCGGCCCGGACGAGGTACGGCGCGTCGCGGCGGCCGCGCTCGAGCTGCCGGGGGCGGACGGGGTCGAGGTCCTGTTCGCCCACGAGTGGGGCGGGCTCACGCGCTTCGCGTCCTCGGCCATCCACCAGAGCACGTGGAGCGAGGACACCGCCATCCGCATCCGCGCCGTCCGCGAGGGCCGGATCGGGATCGCCGCCACGAACGACTTCACGCCCGAGGGCGCGCGCGCGGCGGCGGAGAGCGCCCTCGAGATGGCGGCGGTGGTCTCGCCCGACCCGCTGTACCCGGGTCTCGCGCCGCCGCAGGCCGTCCCCGAGCGCGATGGCTTCGACGAGGCCACGGCCGGAACGACCCCCGAGCACCGCGCCGCGAGCGTCGCCGAGCTCGTGGCCCAGCCACCCGAGGGCTTCACGGCCGCCGGCGCGTACGAGACCCGGGCGTCCGAGGTGGCCGTCGCGAACACCGAGGGCCAGTTCTGCTGGCACCCCTGGTCGCAGACGTCGATCACCACGGTCGTCACCGGCGGCGAGGGAGGGAGCGGGTTCGCCGAGTGCTTCGCGGCCCGCGCCGCCGACCTCGACCTGGCCGCGATCGGTCGTCGGGCCGCGGACAAGGCCGTCGCCTCGCGGTCCCCGGTCGCACTCGACCCGGGCAGGTACACGGTGGTGCTCGAGCCGGCCGCGGTCTCCACGCTCGTGGGCTTCCTGGCCTGGATCGGGTTCGGCGGGCGCTCGGTCGCCGAGGGGCGTTCGTGCCTCTCGGGCCGGACCGGCCAGCAGGTCGCCGCGCCCTCGATCACGATCTACGACGACGCGACGGCGTCGGGGACGCTCGGCATCCCGTTCGACTTCGAGGGCGTTCCCCGCGAGCGTGTCGACCTGATCGTGCGCGGCGTCTTCCGCACCGCGGTCTACGACATGCGCACCGCGAAGCAGGCCGGGACGACGACGACGGGCCACGCCCTCCCGCCGCCGAACCCCGAGGGCCCGTTCCCGCTGAACCTCTTCATGGAGCCCGGGGACTCGAGTCTCGAGGAGATGATCGCGACGACGGACCGCGGCGTGCTCGTCACGCGGTTCCACTACTCGAACGTCGTGCACCCGGTCGAGTCGACGATCACCGGCATGACGCGCGACGGCACGTTCCTCATCGAGCGCGGCGAAGTCTCGCGCCCCGTCCGGAACCTCCGCTTCACGCAGTCGATCCTCGAGGCCCTCACGAACACCACGGCGATCGGGCGGGAGACGGAGCTCGCGAGCGAGTTCTTCTACTCGGCCAGCCGCGTGCCGCCCCTCCGCGTCGAGGGGTTCCACTTCAGCGGTCGATCCGACCACTAGATCCGGCCGCTCGGCCGGCTGGCGACTTCCGATCGCGCTGCGTTAGGCTTCCGGCCCCGGTCCACCGACGCGGAGGTCAGGCATCATGCAGGTCGGCGACGTCATGCACACGGACGTGAAGACGGCGAGCCCGGACGACACGTTCGCCGATGTCGCGAAGATCATGCGCCTGCACGGCATCTCCTCGGTCGTCGTGCTCGACGGCACGAGGCTCCAGGGCATCGTGACCGAGCGCGACATCGTGAACCTCGTCGCGGCCGGCGGCGACCCGCACGACGTCCGGGTCGCGCACGGCATGACGCGGCGGGACCTGGAGACCGTCTCGCCGAAGACCGACATCGCCGAGGCCGCCGAGCACATGGTCACCAGGAACATCCGCCACCTGCCCGTGACCGACACGCGGGGCAAGGTCGTCGGCATCATCTCGATCCGCGATCTCACGCGGTGGGCGGCCGAGGAGCTCTCGGGCGGTCACGAGATGCCGGATATCGCCCGCAGCCACAAGGCGCTGAAGGCCGCGACCGAGCTCAGCAAGCAGCGCCGCAAGGGCTCGTAGCGCCCGCTCAGCCCTCGGCCGCGCGCTCGAACGGCTCCCGCGGGTGCTCGAGCGAGCCGAGCTGCGCGATGTCGCGCGGGAACAGGAGCGCCACGGTCCAGTCCATCGCGATCTTGACGCGCCGCGCGATCGTCGGCATCGCGAGCAGGTGGTACGAGCGATGGAGGAACCACCCGGGGAACCCCCTGAACCGCAGCCCCCGGACGAGCGCCACGCCCTTGTACCGTCCGAGCGAGCACACGCCGCCGATGTTGCGGTACGCGAACGGCTCGGTCGGCTCGCCGCGCAGCGTCGCCGCGAGGTTCCTGCCCAGTCGTCGGCCCTGACGCATCGCGTGCTGCGCGGTCGGCGGGCACAGACCGCCGGTCGTGCGGTCGGGGACCGCGGCGCCGTCCCCGGCGCCCCATGCGTGCTCGAGGCCGACCACGCGCAGGTGATCGTCGACCCGTACGCGCCCCGCCTCGTCCACGGGGAACCCCGACGCCGCCGCGAGCGGCATCGGCCTCACCCCGGCGGTCCACACGAGCGTGTCGGCCTCGAACACCTGGCCGTCCGAGAGCCGGATCGTGCCGCCCTCGGCCGACTCGAGACGCGTCTCGAGCAGGACCTCGACCCCCCGCTCCTGGAGACGCTCCTGCGCGTACCGCGCAAGGTCCTCGCCGAGCTCGGGCAGGATCTTGCCGGCCGCCTCGACGAGCACCCACCGCATCTCGGCGGCGCGTAGGGACGGGTAGCTCGCGATCGCGTCGCGAGCCAGGTCCTCGAGCTCGCCGAGGGCCTCGACGCCCGCGTACCCGGCGCCGACGAACACGAACGTGAGCGCCGAGCGCCGACGCTCCGGATCCTCGGTCTCGGCCGCGACGTCCAGACGGGAGAGCACGCGGTTCCGCAGGTAGATCGCCTCCTGGACCGTCTTGAAGCCGACGCCGTGCTCGGCGAGGCCGGGGACGGGCAGCACGCGCGAGCGCGACCCGGCCGCAAGCACGACCTCGTCGTACGCGAGGTCCACTGCTCGGTCCTCGGCGAGCCGCACGTGGGCGGTCCGGGCGTCGGGGTCGATGCGCTCGACCTCCCCGACGATCACCTCGCACCCCCTCAGCACCCGCCGGAGCGGGACCACGACGGCTCGAGGGTCGATCGTCCCCGAGGCGACCTCGGGCAGGAACGGCTGGTACTGCATGAAGTTCTCCGGGTTCACGACCGTCACGCGGACGCCGCCCGGCACCGAGCGGCGGAGCTCCATCGCCGCGTACAGGCCCGCGAACCCGGCCCCGACGACGAGGACACGGCGACCGGTCACGCGATCGCCTCGAGCGCCGACGGGAGGTCGGCGAGGGTCCGGACCCACGCGTCCGGCTCGTCGAGCTGCTCGGGCGACGGTCGCTCCGGCGCCTCGCCGCGCAGCATCCAGACCGCGCGCATCCCGGCGGCCTTCGCGGGGCGCACGTCGTGGTCCAGCCGGTCCCCCACCATCACGCACGCCGACGGGTCGGCGCCGATCGCCTCGACCGCGCGGGCGAAGATCCGCGGATCGGGCTTCTCGAGCCCGAGGTCGTCCGAGACGCCCAGGAACTCGAAGTAGCCGGTGAGGCCGTCGCGGATCATCGCGCGGCGCACCTCGCTCGGCTGGTTCGCGATGACGCCGAGGCGGTACCCGGCGGCCGCGAGGGTTTCCAGGCACGGGCGGACGTCCGCGTGCAGGGCGTCGGGCGGATTCAACCAGTGCGGCGCGACGGCCCGGGTCACGACCTCGCGGTCGACGTCCGCATCCAGGAACCGCTCGGCCAGCGCGTCCCGGAAGGAACCGGCCTGCGCTCGACGGAGCCCCTCGTACGCGGCCTCGTACGCCTCGTCCGTCACGGTCGCGCCCAGGTCCCGGAGCCCGTGGAGCACCGCCCTGCGGTACGTGCGGTCGTCGTAGATCACGCCGCCGATGTCGAGGAACACGACGTCCAGGGCCATGGCTTCCCGGGCCCGTGAAGGAGGACCCCACCGCATGCTATCGGTCCCCGGCGCGGTCCTTTGCGGTGCTTCGGCCCGCGGGCCTAGACTCATGGCCGATAGG
>DAIUEM010000215.1:0-4349 GCA_036845105.1 Actinomycetota bacterium
CTGCCCGGCCGCCGTCCCGCCGGTGAGGATGCCGACGTTCCGGATGAACTCCCCGTGCCTGCCGGTGGCGTTCCGCAGCGCCTGGACCCCGCCCGAGGTCGCGCAGGCGCCGATCGTGATGAGGACCTTCGAGCCCTCGCGGATCTCCTTGATCTGGTCCACCTGCTCGGGGGTGGAGACCGAGCCCTCGACGAAGGTCACGTCGTACGGCGGTGGCCGCATGTCGGAGGACGCCTCCGCGAAGTTCACGATCTCGATCTCGCCGGCGAGCTCGAGCAGCGCCTCCTCGGCGTCCAGCAGCTGGAGCTGGCATCCGTCGCACGAGGCCATCTTGAAGACCGCGACGCGTGGCTTGCCGTTCTCGCTCACAGCTCCTTCACCCCCATCAGCGGCTCGATGACATCCCAGCGGAACACCGGACCGTCCTTGCAGACGAACGTCGCGCCCAGCTGGCAGTGGCCGCAGATCCCGATCCCGCATTGCATGTGGCGCTCCATCGAGGCCCACACACGCTCGGCTGGCACGCCGAGATCGACGAGCCCCCGCCCGGCGAAGCGCATCATGATCTCCGGGCCGCACATGAACGCGGTCGTGCGCGCCGGCTCGATCCTGGCCTTCGGGAACAGGGTCGTGACGACGCCGACGTCGTAGAGCCACGTGCCCACGGCCTCGTCGACCGTGAGGTGCAGCTCGACGCCCAGGCGCTCCATCAGCGAGACCCACTCGTCGAGCTGGTCCTTGTACGGCAGCAGGTCGGGCGTCCGCGCGCCGAGCAGCAGGATGAGGCGCCGGTACTTGTCGCGGCGCCGCATCGCCGACTCGATCGCTGGACGGACGGGGCAGACGCCGACGCCGCCGGCCACCACGACCAGATCGCCGCCCTCGGCCTCGTGGAGCGGCCAGGGCTTGCCGAACGGCCCACGGATCCCGATCTCGGCGCCCGGCTTCAGGTCGCGGAAGGCGTTCGTCACCCGACCGACGTGCCGGACGGTGTGGCCGAGGCGGTGCGGGTGCATCGGGTCGGACGAGATCGAGATCGCGACCTCCCCGACGCCGAACAGGTACAGCATGTTGAACTGGCCGGCCTGGAACGCGTAGCCCTCGCCGTCGCCGTTCCGCCAGGTCATCCAGTACGTCGCGGACTCCGATGTCTCGGGGACGACGCGCTGGATCTCGGCGATCCGCATGGGGCCGCTCTCGGGCTGGGTCGCCCGCACGTCGCGCAACTCGGTGACGCTCATCGGGCCACCACCTCCACCTCGCCGTCGGTCGCTCGGATCGCGACGACCTCCTCGGTCACGTCGATCCCGACCGGGCACCACGTGATGCAGCGACCACAGCCGACGCAGCCGGAAACGCCGAACTGGTCGATCCACGACGCGAACTTGTGGGTCAACCATTGCCGGTAGCGTGACGCGCGGCTCCCGCGGACGACCTCGCCTGCCGCCCAGCTGTACTCGGCGCTGAAGCAGCTCGCCCACTCGCGCGTCCTGGCGGCGAGGTCGCCGGACAGCGACACGCTGTCGACGACGTCGTGGCAGAAGCACGTCGGGCAGACGTTCGTGCAGTTCGCGCACGCGAGGCAGCGCTCGGCGACGTCCTGCCAGCGGGGGTGCGTCCGGTTCCTGTAGAGCAGGTCGGGCATGTCCGAGGTGTCGAGCTCACGGCCCATCAGCTCGACCGCCTGGGCCGTGATCCGGTCGACCGCCGCGACCTCGGCCTCGGTCGCGCCGCGGGTCGGCAGGGCGGCCACGAGCTCCTCGCCCTTCGGCGAGCCGGCCTCGACGGTGAACCCATCGTCGATCTCGGTGAGGGCGAGGTCGAACCCCATCGTGCACCGAGGGCCCGTGCCCATCGAGACGCAGAAGCACGTGCCGCCGGGCACGGCGCAGTTCACGCCGACGAACACCGCGCGCTCGCGGCGCCGGCGATAGGCGGGGTCGAGCTCCATGAAGACTCGGTCCTGCACCTCGATCGCGTGCAGGTCGCACGAGCGCAGCCCCACGAACGCGAGTGGGCGCTCCTCCTCCGGCGCTGGGGTCTGGCGCATCCCGCCGTCGCCGTTGCGCGAGATCGTCGTGAGCGGCTCGCGGGGCGGGAACAGGAACCGCTTCCCCGCGTCGGGCCCGTGGGCCCAGTCGAACAACCGGCCGTCGCCGGTCTGCGTGAGCTCGTACGTCGCGGGACCTTGGGCCTCGCGGATGCCGGCCGGGAGGTCGGCGACGCCCTCGATGTCCTCGAGGACGATCGCGCCGTCGCGGACCGTCGGCCCGACGACCTCGTATCCCTGGTCGGCGAGAAGCCGGATGAGCCTGTCGAGCCCGTCGAGGGCCAGATGCCACATGGGGTTCCTCCTGGAGGTTGCCTCCACGCTGCACTCTGGCCGACCGCCGGCGAGGCACTTACGGGCGGACGGCCGGGGGGTCCCGGGCCGTATGGACCCGGCCCCCCGCCGGCGCGGCGCCGCAACGGACCGCGTACGCTGTCGCCATGCCGTCGGCCCTGCTCACGGACCTGTACGAGCTCAACATGGCGGCGAGCTACCTGCGCCGAGGGATGGACCAGGAGGCCACCTTCTCGCTGTTCGTTCGGCGCCTGCCGGCGAACCGAGGGTTCCTCGTCGCGGCCGGCCTGGAGCCGTGCCTCGGCTTCCTCGAGGACTTCCGGTTCGAGGAGGAGGAGCTCGAGCATCTCGGCTCGCGGCTGGGGTTCGACGACGCGACGCTCGAGGCCTTCCGGTCCCTCCGGTTCGAGGGCGACGTCTGGGCGGTCCCCGAGGGCCGTGTCGTCCTCGCCGACGAGCCCCTGCTCGAGCTCACCGCGCCGATCGCCGTCGCCCAGCTGGTCGAGACCTACCTGCTGAACGTCATCACGTTCCAGACGACCATCGCCTCGAAGGCCGCCCGATGCGTGATCGCCGCCGACGGGCGAGACCTCGTCGACTTCGCGTTCCGCCGGACGCAGGGCGTCGACGCCGCGATGGCCGTGGCCCGCGCGACGGCGATGGTCGGCTTCGGGGCGACCTCGAACGTCGAGGCCGGGCGCCGGTACGGTCTCCCGGTCGCCGGGACGATGGCCCACTCGTACATCGAGTCGTTCCCGATCGAGCGGGATGCGTTCGTGGCGTTCGCCACCGACTTCCCCACGCGCACGACGTTCCTCGTGGACACGTACGACACCGTGAACGGGGTCCGCACGGCCATCGAGGTGATCCGGGAGCTCGGTTTGACCGAGCATCTGGGCATCCGGCTGGACAGCGGCGACCTCGACCCGCTCGCGCGGCAGGCGCGCCGCGTCCTCGACGAGGCCGGGATGCACCACGTGCGGATCTTCGCGAGCGGCGGCCTGGACGAGATGGACGTCGACCGCCTCGTGCGGGCCGGCGCGCCGATCGACGCGTTCGGCGTCGGCACCCGCGTGGGGGTCTCGGCCGACGCGCCGTACGTCGACTCGGTGTACAAGCTCGTCGAGTACGACGGGCGGCCGGTACTGAAGCTCTCGGCAGGCAAGGCGACCGCGCCGGGGCGCAAGCAGGTCTTCCGCGGGCCGGGGGGCGACGTGATCGCCCTGCGGAACGAGCCGATCCCCGAGGGACACGAGCCGCTCCTCGTCCCGGTGATGGAGGGAGGCCGCCGGACCGGTCCGCGGCGGACCCTCACGACCGCCCGCCACCTGTTCGAGGCCGACCTCGCACGGCTCCCCGAGCGTGCGAGGCGCCTGCAGACCCCCGACCCGCCGAAGGCCCGGCTCTCCGAGGCCCTCGGCGAGCTGACCGGCACCATCCGGGCCGAGATGCTCCGCCGCGCAGGCGTCCCGTAGCCACTGAAGGCCTCCACAGAGCCGTCATCTGTGCCTGGGTTGACGACTTACGACGTATGTCTATACTAACGTCGTAAGTGTACGCCGTAAGGTCGGAAGGAGGCTCGAGATGGAGCAGGTACAGCCCTATGACAAGCGGTGGTGGGCCCTCGGGGTCCTCATCCTGTCGCTCTTCGTGATCTCGCTGGACAACACGATCATGAACGTGACGCTCCCCACGCTCGTGCGCGATCTGGAGGCCTCGGCGACCGAGCTCCAGTGGATCGTGGACGCCTACGTCCTGGTCTTCGCCGGCCTGTTGCTCACGGCCGGGAGCCTCGGCGACCGGTTCGGCCGCAAGGGCGCCCTCACGATCGGGCTCGCGCTGTTCGGGCTCGGCTCGGCCGCCGGAGCGTTCGTGAGCACACCGGAGCAGCTCATCGCGACTCGCGCCTTCATGGGCATCGGCGGGGCGCTCATCATGCCGGCGACGCTGTCGATCCTGACGAACGTGTTCCCGGCCGAGGAGCGCGCCCGCGCGATCGCGATCT
>DAIUEM010000216.1:0-4331 GCA_036845105.1 Actinomycetota bacterium
GCGCGCCGAGCGCCTCGAGCGCCGTGAGGTAGATCCCGGGCGCCGGCTTGTGCACACCGACCTCGAACGACAGCACGAGCGCGTCGACCTCGTCCTTGAGGCCGAGCGCCTCCACGAGCGGACCGGCGAAGTGGTCGCAGTTGCTCACGACCGCGGTGCGGATCCCGGCGTCGTGCAGCCGGCGGAGCGTCGGCAGCGAGTCCTCGTACAGATGGACGAGGTCGCGTAGGTGCACGGCCACGATGTCGGTCAGCATGCGCACGCGGTCTGGCTCGGGATCCAGCCCGCACGCCTCGAGGAGCGCGACGATGTCGCCCTCGGCGCTGCCGTTCGCGCCGGTCTGCCGAGCCGTGTACGTCGTCTCGTACGCGCGTCGCAGGACCTGGCGCTCGACGCCGATCGCATCGGCGAGGTGCCCGCGCAGGGTGCGCCAGTCGCTCCACACGAGGGTGTCGAACAGGTCGACGAGCGCGGCATCCACGACGGCCAGCATACGAGGCCGTCGGGAAGCCCCGGACGGTCCCGGCGCTCGGTTGTCAGTGGGCACGGGGGGCCGCATCATCTGCGCGCCCCCTCACCCACTGGAGGTTCCACGTGACGAGCCCGCGACGCACCCGCACCGCACGACGGATCGCCTCGGGGGTGATCGGGGCGACGATCGTCGTCGTGCCGTTGCTCCAGGCGCAGGTGGCACACGCGGCGATCACCTCCCACGTCACAGGCCGCGTCCTGTCCGTCACCGGCGACGCAGCGAACGACACGGTCGACATCACCTGCATGAACGGGAACGTGAAGGTCAACGGCGCGAACCCCGACGACGGCCCCGCGGCGTGCGCGGAGCTGGCGGGGATCTCGGTCACGACGTTCGCGGGAACCGACCAGATCGACCTGTCCGCCGTCACCGCATCGGCCTTCCCGAGGATGAACGAGCCGAGCGTCTACTCCGGCCCCGACGACGACACGGTCACGACATCTCCGGTCGGGAGCTTCGCCAACGCCGGGGACGGGAACGACACGCTCGTCGGTCGCGGTGGCCCCGATCGGTTGACGGGTGGCGACGGCAACGATGACCTCCGGGGCGGTGGAGGCGTCGACACGGTCGGCGGGTTCCTCCCCTCGGGGATCACGACGCTCACGAACACACAGCTCGGCGCCGGAGCCGAGACCGACATGCTGACGAGCATCGAGCGCGCAGCCCTGACGGTCGTCGGAACCGGGTACGACGGCTCCGCCTTCGACGGACGGCAACGGATCGTCGCGGGGGACGCCGTCGCGGTGACGGCCGGTCCGAACGACGACACGGTGGTGTTCGCCGGCGGCCACAGCGGCTCGTTCAACGGGGCAGCGGGCACCGACACCCTCGAGATCCAGGCGTACGAGGACGTGGATCTCGACCCCGGTCAGGTGACGACCGCGGGCGGCACATACACGCTCGCGAACATCGACAAGGCGTACGTGTTCTGGCAGGCGAGCGCCACCGGCGGCGGCACGGTGAACGCCCGCGACTGGACGGGGCCGCTCCGGTACGAGAACTGGAGCACCCGGAGGGTCACGTTCCTGGGCGGGCACGCCCGAGACCGCGCGACGGGTGGGGACCGCCGCGACATCCTCAAGGGCTTCGACGGGAACGACACGCTGCTGGGAGGCCCGGGGAAGGACAGCCTGATCGGCGGTCGCGGGCGCGACGTCTGCAAGGGCGGACCGGGCGCCGACTCGCTGCGCGGCTGCGAGGCCTGACCGGCGGGAGCCGGCGCGATCCGAACTCGCGGGGGGAACTCAACACCCACGACCTTCGTCCCGACGGGCCGCCCCCGGTTCGAGATCTCGTGGATGAACCTCCTCGAAGTGGGTATGGACCGCTCGAGCGAAAGGAGGACGCATGGCAACCGTGCTCATGCTGCTTGCGCAGAACGGCGGGAACGAGGGGACGACCGACCTCATCCTGTGGATCATCGCCGCGATCCTGGTGATCGCCGGCATCGTCACGTTGGTCCGCGGCGAGATCCTCTGGGGCATCGTGCTGATCATCGCTGGTCTCTTGGTCGGCCCTGGGGGAGTCAGTCTGTTCGATTAGTTGCCTTCACCGACCCAGGGAAGGCGAACACATTCGTCTAGGAGGTTTGTCATGATCGCCGCCATCGACCTGGAGGCGGGTCTCGAGGAAGCCTGGGAGGACGTCGTCACGTTCGCCCCGAAGCTCCTCGGGTTCTTCCTCATCCTGTTGATCGGGTTCTTCATCGCCAAGCTGCTCTCGAAGCTGACGAACTCCCTGCTGGAGCGGGTCGGGTTCGACGGCTGGGTCCAGCGCGGGGCGCTTCAGACCGCGTTCGTCCGAGCGAAGACGGATGCCTCCGACCTCATCGCACTCATCGTCTTCTGGGCGGTCTTCCTGATCACGCTCCAACTCGCCTTCGGCATCTGGGGCCCGAACCCGATCACGGATCTGATCGAGGGCATCATCGCCTACCTGCCGAACGTGATCGCCGCCGTCATCATCCTGGTGATCGCCGCGGCGATCGCGCGCGTCGTGACCGACGTCCTCACGCCCTCGCTCGGGGCGGTTCGTGGTGGCGAATGGATAGCCCGCGTCGCCGGGATCGCGATCCTGGTTGTCGGGATCTTCGCCGCCCTCGATCAGCTCGAGATCGCTCCGGCGATCGTCGATGGTCTGTTCTACGCCTTGCTCGTGGTTGTGGCCGGGTCATTGGTCGTCTCGTTCGGTGTGGGCGGCATCCCGATCGCCCGGCGGTACCTCGAGCGCTGGAGCGGACGCGCCGATCAGGCTGTGGGGGAGGTCCGTGCCTCGGGAGCGATGGATACAGCGAAGGCCCGTACGGAGCAGGTCCGCGACGATATCGTGGGCGATACGCCGCCGCCACCTCCACCGACCACGGGATAGCGCATCGGCGACCGCATCCGGAGAGCCTTGACGTTGGGCCATCGGGGGCGAAGCAGGCGCCGTGTTGTGCATGCGCGCTGGCCGCCAATGCGAGGTTGCCGAGGGGCAGCAGTGGAGCGCAGACCCTCGAGCGGGGTTGGGACGGTCAGGACCGGCCGAACACTCGGCGTATCACGCCCCGGAGCCAACCGACGCGGACGGCGGCGGCTTCAGCATGGATCGTCGCCTCGTCCAAGGCCTCCGCGACGATCGGGTCGTCATTCCTCTCGGCCGCTCGCTCGATCGCGTCGGCGGTCTCCTCGGTCGCGGCCAGCGCTGCGTCGGCTCCGATCGCAGCCGCGTGCGTGTCGTCGTTGGACGCCATTTCCCCCACCTTCGCCACCGCGCTCCCTGGGACGGTCGCGCCAGGTCAGGAATCATGCCACCACACGTGTCCGAGCGACCAGCGCCGCCGAGGTCCTGATCGACGTCGGAGGGCCGTACCTGCGGGCGGTGCCCATCATGGGTCCGACCCAGGCTGCATGGTCGCTGCATCGGCCGGTCCCCGAAGCCGCGGGTCTCCGAGGCATACCCGTCTGGCCTGCGGAGACGGCGCGATTCGAACGCGCGAGGGAGCTATCAACCCCCTAACCGCTTAGCAGGCGGCTGCTTTCGGCCACTCAGCCACGTCTCCGCCGCCTATCCTACGGAACCCGCGGCCGAAGCCGCAGCGGTCGCCGTTCGGATGACCTCCGGTACCATGACCAGCGCTGATGGCCATCCTCGCGCTCGGCGTCTCGCACCGCCGCGCGACCGTCGAACTGCTCGAGCGGCTCGCGTTCGCGGACGACGACCTCGTCAAGGCGTACCGGCGGGTCGCCGAGGACCCGGCGGTCGAGGAGGCCGTCGTGCTCTCCACCTGCAACCGCGTCGAGGTCTACGCGAGCGTCCCCGCGTATCACGCCGGGTTCCAGGCCCTGAAGCGCCTGCTCGCCGAGTCCCGGAGCCTGCCGGCCGACGAGCTGGCCGAGCCCCTGTACTCGCACTACGAGGGGGAGGCGGTCCGCCACCTGTTCGAGGTGGCCGCGGGGCTCGACTCGATGGTGATCGGCGAGCCGCAGATCCTCTCGCAGGTTCGCGACGCCTTCCGCCGCGCCGAGGGCGAGGGCGCGACCGGGCACGCCCTCACCCCTCTGTTCCACTCGGCGGGGCGGGCCGGCCGCCGCGTGCGGACCGAGACCGCCGTGGGCTCCGCGCCGGACGCCTTCGTCGCGGCCGGGGCGGACCTCGCGGCGACGACGCTCGGCGGGCTGGAGGACCGCACCGCGGCGGTGATCGGCGCCGGGCACATGGCCGCGCTCGCCGTCAAGCATCTGCGCGCCCGCGGGGTCGGCACCGTCCGGATCCTGAACCGTTCGCTCGAGCGGGCGCGCGTCCTCGCCGAACGCACGGC
>DAIUEM010000217.1:0-4294 GCA_036845105.1 Actinomycetota bacterium
GCTCTACTGGTGCATCGGTGGGTACACGGTCGTGCAGCTCGTCGAGTTCCTCTACATCTTCGAGGAGCGGGTGAGAGTGCCGGCGTCGATGCGGCGGGTGCTCGAGCGGATCTACGCGCCGCTGATGATCGTCGGCGCCATGCTGCCGATCTTCCACCAGTCCGCACTGTGCTCGCTCTACGTGCTGGCGAAGGGTCGCCTGGACCCGCTCTGGTGGTCGCAGCTGCTGCCCCTGTTCGCGATCCTCACGTCCTTCTACGTCGGCCCGTCGGTCGTCGCGGTCGAGAACCACGTGTCCGCCCGCTCGTACCCGCGCCGCGTCGACATGGGCGTGCTGGGCGAGATGGTGTTGATGTCGGCGGTCGTCATGGCGCTGTACCTGGGGTTGCGGATCGGCGACTACGTGGTCCGCGGCGTCCTTCCCGAGCTCTTCGGGACCGCGCTCGGCATGGTGGCGCTCGCGGAGCTCGTGCTCGGCGTCGCGGTGCCGATGGTGCTGTTCATGGTGCCGCGCGCGCGCGCCTCGAGGCCCTGGCTCCTCACGGCCGCAGCGCTGACGATCGGCGGTGTCGCGCTGAACCGCTTCAACATCGTGCTCGTCGGGATGACGGCCTCCACGGGCGAGGGGTTCTACGTGCCCTACTGGATGGAGGCGGTCTTCGTCCTCGGGCTCGCGGCCGCCGTGATCCTCGCGTACCTGTTCGTGGTCGAGAACTTCGCGGTGCTGCCGCTCGAGGAGCGGGCCTCGCCCGCGGCGCAGGACTCCGCGGCTCGAGATCCCACACGGGTGATCGTCCCGCGCGCCACGTCGTCCACGTGCCCCGAGGGGGATCGCGGATGAGTGCCACCCTCGTCCTCGGCGCGGGAAACGTCCTCATGCGGGACGAGGGCGTTGGCGTCCGAGCGGCCGAGCTCCTGCGTGACCGGGCCCCCTCGGGCGTCCGCGTCGTCGCCGAGGGTCCGATCGGTCCGAGCACGGTCACCCACGTCGAGGGCGTCACGCACCTCCTGGTCCTCGACGCGGTCGACGCCGGCCTCGAGCCGGGCACCGTCGTGCGGCGGGAGCCCACCCCGGGCGGCCGGTCGGGCCCACCCGGGGGAGGTCTCTCGCCGCACGAGTTCGGCGTGCGGGACCTGCTCGTCCTGCTCGAACAGACCGGATCCGCGCCGGATCGGGTCGTGCTGCTCGGGGTCCAGCCGGCCGCGGTCGAGCCCGGGACCGACCTTTCGCGCAACGTCGAGGCGTCGCTGCCGCGGCTGGTCGCCGCGGCGCTCGACGTGCTCGCCGGGTGGGGCTGAACGGGCCGGTTGCCCTTGCGAGGAAGGGCCGAGCGACCCGACCCGGCCGAGGGCGCCACGGCGACGATGGCGGATGACATGGTCAGGACGAAGACGTCGTCGCGGCTCTCCGTGTCGGCGCGGTCCGTCGAGGTCCGCGGGGTGGTGCAGGGGGTCGGCTTCCGGCCGTTCGTGTGGCGTCTGGCCGACCGCCACGGCGTGACCGGCTGGGTCCGCAACCGCAACGGCGTGGTCGAGATCCTCGCGGAGGGGTCCGAGACCACGCTCGACGGGTTCTGCGCCGCGATCTCGTCGGAGGCGCCGCCGCTCGCGCGGGTCGAGGACGTTCGATGGGTCCCCGCCCGCATCGCGGGGTTCGCGACGTTCGAGGTGGACGAGAGCCTGGACGACGAGGGCGAGGGCGACCGGCTGATCTCACCGGACGTCGCGACCTGCGACGCGTGCCTGGCCGAGCTGCTCGACCCCGAGGACCGCCGCTACCGCTACCCGTTCATCAACTGCACGGACTGCGGCCCGCGCTTCACGATCATCGAGGCCCTCCCGTACGACCGCGAGCGCACGAGCATGCGCGTCTTCCCGATGTGCCCCGACTGCGAGCGCGAGTACCGCGATCCATCCGACCGACGTTTCCACGCCGAGCCCGTCGCGTGCCCGGCCTGCGGCCCGCAGCTCCGACTCGTGGATGGCAAGGGGAAGCGGATCCCGGGGGACCCGATCGACAAGGCCGCCGCACTCATCGCGAAGGGCAAGATCGTGGCGCTGAAGGGTCTCGGCGGGTTCCACCTCGCGTGCTTGGCCACCGAGGAGCGTGTCGTCGCCGAGCTCCGGAAGCGCAAGCACCGCCCCGACAAGCCGTTCGCCGTGATGGTGCCCGATCTCGCGGGCGCGCGGGAGCGGTTCGACCTCTCGCGATCCGAGGAGCAGCTGCTCTCCTCCCCGAAGGCGCCCATCGTCCTCGTCAAGGACCGGGGGACGCTCGCGCCGTCGGTCGCGCCCGGGTACCGGTACCAGGGCGCGATGCTGCCCTCGACCCCGCTGCATCACCTCCTCCTGCGGGCCGTCGATGCGCCGCTCGTCATGACGAGCGGGAACCTGACCGACGAGCCCATCTGCATCGAGGACGAGGAGGCGCAGCGGCGTCTGAGCGGCGTCGCCGACGCCTTCGTCCTGCACGACCGTCGGATCGTGGCGCGCTACGACGACCCGGTCACCCGGTGGTGGCGGAACGGTTCGGTCGTGCTCCGTCGTGCTCGGAGCTTCGCGCCCACGCCGCTCGAGCTCCCCGCCGCCGTGAAGCCGATACTCGGCGCGGGTGCGGAGCTGCACGGTGCGTTCTGCCTGGCGGCCGGGACCCGCGCGTTCGTGTCCCAGCACATCGGCGACCTCGACACCGAGGAGGCGATGGAGGCGTACGCGGATGCCTACCAGCGCTTCAAGTGGGTGTTCGGCATCGAGCCCGAGGTCGTGGCCCACGACCTGCACCCGGACTTCCTCTCGACACGGTTCGCCGAGGAGACCGGCCTGCACCCGGTCGCGGTCCAGCACCACCACGCCCACGTCGCGGCGACGATGGCCGAGCACCGCCTCGAGGGCTCGGTGATCGGTGTCGCGTTCGACGGCTTCGGCCTCGGCGACGATGCCACCGGCTGGGGTGGCGAGTTCTTCCAGTGCAGCGCGGAACGGGCCGAGCGCCTGGGTCATCTGCGGCCGGTCCGACAGCCGGGCGGTGACGCGGCGGTCCACCACCCGTGGCGGATGGCGGTCGCGCACGCCGAGGACGCAGGGGTGCTCGACCAGGCGCTGGCGCTGATGGGCGACGCGCCCCACGACGTCGACACGCTGCTCGAGCAGTTGGGGACCGGGCTCGCCTCGCCGTTCACGACCTCGGGGGGACGGCTGTTCGACGCGGTGTCGGCGCTCGCCGGGATCTGCCTCGAGGCGTCGCACGACGGCCAGGCCGCGATGCTCCTCGAGCAGGCGGCGCTGTCGAGCGCGACGCGCGAGTACCCGTTCGACGTCCAGGTCGAGGACGGTCGGATGGTGCTCGACACGCGGCCGATCGTCGTCGCGATCGTCAAGGACCTCGCGAAGGGGCGCGCGCCGGGCGAGGTGGCCGGGCGGTTCCACCGCACGCTGGCCGCGTCGATCCTCGAGGTCTGCCGCGCGATCCGCGGCGGGACCGGGCTCGCGCGCGTCTGCCTGGGCGGGGGCGTCTTCCAGAACGACCTGCTCCTGTCCGACGTCACATCTCGCCTGGAGACCTGTGACTTCGAGGTGTACGTCCCGCGCGAGATCCCCGTCGGCGACGGGGGGATCGCCCTCGGCCAGGTGCTCGTCGCCCACGCGCAGCTCGAGGGGTAGGTCGCCATGTGTCTGGGCGTTCCCGGCAAGGTCATCGACGTCTACGACGAGGACGGGATCCGGATGGGTGTCGTCGACTTCGGCGGGATCACGCGGAAGGCGTGTCTCGCGTACGCGCCCGAGGTCGACCTCGGGTCCTGGGTGGTGATCCACGTCGGGTTCGCGATCAGCGTCGTGGACGAGGAGGAGGCGAGGCGCTCGTACGAGCTGCTCGCCGAGATGGGGAACCTCGAGGACATCGACCTGCCCCAGTCGCCCGAGGGCGTCCGCGCCGAGGACTACCGCCCGGCGCCGCGCCGAGCCGGGGAGAGGGACCGATGAGGTTCGTCGACGAGTACCGGGACGACCGGATCGCGCGAGCGCTCCTCGAGGACATCGGGCGGATCGTGACGCGGCCGTGGACGCTCATGGAGGTGTGCGGGGGGCAGACCCACACGCTGATCCGTCAGGGCATCGACGAGCTGCTGCCGGCGCAGGTCGAGCTCGTCCACGGGCCCGGGTGCCCGGTGTGCGTGACGCCGCTCGCGCTCATCGACGAGGCGATCCAGGTGGCGAAGCGGCCCGACGCGATCCTGTGCTCGTTCGGCGACATGCTCCGCGTGCCCGGCTCGAGCGAAGACCTGTTCATGGCCCG
>DAIUEM010000218.1:0-3169 GCA_036845105.1 Actinomycetota bacterium
GTTCCCGATGTGGGACGGCGGTGAGTACGGACGGGTCGTCATGGACGCGTCGAGGGCGCGCGCGGACGGTCTGGTGAACCGGCCGGCCGAGGAGACGATCGCCGACACGCTCGCGTGGGATCGGGATCGCGGCCTGCCGCCCCTGAAGGCCGGGATCTCGCCGGAGCGCGAGGCGCAGCTCCTCGCCGAGCTTGGCTGAGGCTCTGCCGAGCAGGGCCGAGCCCTCGCCCGGGCAGCCCCGGGCATCCCGTCGAGGCAGGGACGATGGACCTTGCTCCTCGCCGCGCGCCTGCCGCAGTCTGTCGATGGATCCCGCGCCGTGCCGGAGGTGAGGACATGGAAGGGGCATCCGAGGCCCCGGAGTCGGTCGCTCGGCGACTGCTCGAGGAGGTGCTGAACCACGGGCGGCTCGATCTGATCGAGGATCTCGTCGCGGAGGACGCGGTCGAGCACGAGCCACTCCCGATCTCGACCGGGGAGATGCGCAGCGATCTGCGCGCATGGCTGACCGAGCTCCGGTCGGCGTTCCCCGACTACCACGTCCGGATCGAGGATGTCGTGACCGAGGGTGAGAAGGTCGCGATCCGCGAGCGCATCACCGGGACGAACCTCGGGCCGCTCCTCGGGATGCCCCCCACGGGCCGGCCGATCTCGATCGACGGCTTCGACCTCGTGCGAGTGCACGGCGGCCGGATCGTGGAGCACTGGGGCCTGACCGACGGCTGGGCGATGGCCCACCAGCTCGGCGTGGCCGCGGCCGCCGGCTGATCCGGCGTCAGGGGCGGGTGGGCTCGGCGGCGCCGGCCGTGCCGACACGCCGGAAGCCGAGGCGCACATACACCCGCGCGATGTCCTCGTCGCCCGCCGACAGGAACACGGTCCGGGTCCCGTTCGTCAGCGCGTCCCATACGAGGAGCGACGTGACGGCGGCGCCGAGACCCCTCCGGCGGAACGCCGGGAGCGTTCCCACGCCGACGATCTCGGTCGTGTCCCCCACGGGCTGGTGGCTCCCGACGGCGACCGGCCGGTCGCCGTCGAGCGCGACGGCCGTCACGGTGAGCCCGCGTCGCATCCGGTCGCGGGCGGCCTCGAGCGCGACCGGCGGGAGCGCGGCCGCCGCCCGCGCCGCCTCGTCGTGGCTCGCGGGCGACACACCGGTCCCCGGGTTCGAGAAGGCCACCGTCGCGACCGCGTGGATCGCGGCGAGGTCGTCGTCCGGCGAGACGAGCTCGACCTGCACGCCCGCGGGTGGGTCGATCGGACGGAACCGCGGCACCGGCAGGTGCAGGAGCGGGTGGCGGACCACCTCGAGGCCCGCCGCCCGAGCCGCCGTCTCGACGCCGGGGGCGAGCTCGACCACCCACTCGAACGCCTCGGGCACGCCGAACTCTCGCTGCCGAGCGCGGACCGCCCGGACGTCGTCGGCGGTGAAGGTCGCCGCGCCCGGGGTCGGACGCGCGTAGTACGGGGGCCCGGGGCCCTCGGTCACGAACAGCGTGAAGGGCCCGAGGGACTCGACCCGGCTCGCCGGCCTGGGCACGGCGTCCAGGTAGGTGTCGATCCGCCGCAGGAGGGGCTCGTCCACGGGGGCAGGCTAGCGGGTCACGGCGGTGTGGTCCTCCGCGGCGCGGCGCCGGGCCCGGCGGGCCCGGGCGTCGGCTCGTCCGTGCGGGTCACCCCCGAGTGATCGGGCACCGGAGCCCACCGCCACGAGAGCGCGCCGCACCGCTCGCAGCGCATCATGCGGATCGCGTGACCCGTGCGCTCGTCGCGCCGGTCGGCGACGACCTCGATCGTGTGCCACCGGTGCCACCGACCGAAGGTTCCGCACGGCTCGATCAGGACGCCACCTCCACCTTGCCCGCTCCCCCATCGTGGGTCCTCGGGTGGGGACGGGGCCGGTCGGACGGCCCCCCGAGCGAGGGACCGGGCGTCGTGCGGAGGCCCGGCCCGTGCGCGGCTAGCGTCCCTCGAGGTACGTGAGGACGGCGAGGACCCGGCGGTGCACCTGCTCGGTGGGTTGCAGTCCGAGCTTCGTGAAGATGCTCGAGATGTGCTTCTCGACGGCGCCCTCGGTGACCACCAGGCGCGCCGCGATGCCCGCGTTCGACATGCCCTCGGCCATGAGCGCGAGGACCTCGCGCTCGCGCGGCGTGAGCTCGTCGTGTGGATGACGCTTCGCCCGCGCGAGGAGCTGCGCCACCACCTCCGGGTCGAGCGCGGTCCCGCCCTCCGCGACGCGTCCGAGCGCGTCGAGGAACTCGCGCACGTCGGCGACGCGGTCCTTGAGCAGGTACCCGACGCCGCTCGTGTCGCCCGAGAGCAGCTCGGTCGCGTAGCGCTCCTCGACGTACTGGGACAGGACGAGCACCGGCGTGCCGGGCCACCGCGAGCGGATCTCGATCGCCGCGCGCAGCCCCTCGTCCGTGAAGCTCGGCGGCATGCGGACGTCGACGATGCAGACGTCCGGGCGGTCCCGGCCGACGGCCTCGACGAGCGCCAGGGCGTCGCTCACCGCGGCCGTGACCTCGTGGCCCTCGTCCGCCAGGAGCCGCACGAGCCCCTCGCGGAGGAGGACCGCGTCCTCGGCGATCACGACGCGCATGGGATCTCCGCCATGAGCACGGTCGGCCCGCCCTCGGGCGAGAGCAGGTGGAGCTCGCCGTCGAGGGCCTGCACGCGGTCGCGCAGCCCGGCCAGCCCCGAGCTCCCGACGATGCTGGCGCCGCCGATGCCGTCGTCCTGGACCTGGATCGTGAGTCGGTCGTCGCTGCGGCGGACCGTGACGGTCGCCGCCTTCGCCCTCGAGTGCTTCGCGACGTTCGCGAGCGCCTCGCTGACGACGAAGTAGGCGGCGGCCTCCACCGACGCGGGCGGGCGCACGGCGACGTCGACGCGCACCGTCACCGGAACGGTCGAGCGCGCGGCCAGGGCGGACAGCGCCGCGTCGAGACCGCGGTCGGTCAGCACCGCTGGATGGATGCCTCGAGCGAGGTCGCGCACGTCGGTGATCGCGCGCTTCGCCTCCTCGTGCGCCTCGGTGACGAGCTCCTTTGCCCGATCGGGGTCCGAGTCCATCTTGTCCTTCGCGCGGCCGAGGTCCATCGCGAGGGCGACGAGGCGCTGTTGGACGCCGTCGTGCAGGTCGCGCTCGATCCGGCGGCGATCC
>DAIUEM010000218.1:3179-4268 GCA_036845105.1 Actinomycetota bacterium
GATCCTCGGCGGCCAGGTCGACCGCGGCCGCCCGGGTCTCGGTCAGCGTCTGCACCCGCTGCACGAGGTCGGTGCCGAGCATGCCGCGCACCACGGCGCGGTTCCCGGCCGCCATCGCGCGCACGACCCACGGGGTCACGAACAGCAGCAGGAGCCCGCCGAGCGCCACGAGCGTCAGCTCGAGCGGACCCGAGTCGATCACCCAGAAGCGGTCGACGTCGATCCAGATGCGCTGGTCGGGGACCGACCACGCCCACGCCGGAGCCGTCAGCATCCCGATCGCCGTCGACCACAGCGCGACGGTGACGGTGAACGTCACGATGCCGAAGGGCAGCGCGAACAGGTGGTACCCGACCTCGATCCACGTCGCCGGGTCGCTGATCCGGGCGACGTGGACCCGCCACCAGGTGTCTCTCGGTGGGTCGGGCCGGTAGGCCGAACGAACGTCCGTGTCGAGGAACAGCTTCGCGCGACCGCGCTCGACCGAGGCCATCCAGCGCGAGAGGTACATCGTGAGGAACACGATCGGGATGCCGACGAGTGTGATGAGCATGCCGATGCCCGTCGCGAAGCCGGTGACGACGACGGTGAACGTCGCGATCCCCACGGGCAGGTTGAAGAGCAGGTGGAACGTCTCCCGCCAGGTACGGGCCTCGAACGGCGCTCGGAGCGCCCGGGCGAGGGTGCCCGGGGTCCGGATCTCGGCGGGAGGGGGTGGGAGGGTCATCTGGGTGTCCATGGTTGCAGGCTAGGCAGCGTCGGTCTCGCCCCCAATCCTGCCACCCAGCCTCTTCGGCGGGGGTTATCCCGACCCGGCGCGCCTACGATGCGGGGGACCGAGACGCGGGAGGCCCACGGTGCCGAGCTCCGAAGACGTGATGCGCGACCTGTACTGGTGGGGACCGGCGACGCTGTTCCGCTGCCCGCACGACCCCGACCCCGCGGGGTGCGACGTGGGGCTCGTCGGCGTCCCGCACTCGAGCGGCAACGGCACGACGTGGCACGACCAGCACCTCGGCCCCCGCGCGATCCGCGACCTGTCGATGGGCTACCGGCGGCGGCACACGCGGTGGAACCTCGATCCGTGGC
>DAIUEM010000219.1:0-4221 GCA_036845105.1 Actinomycetota bacterium
AGGTGACCACGCCGGCCTCCGGGGCAAGGACCGGCGTGCCGATCGGCGCCGCGATGTCGATCCCCCGGTGGCCGGATCCGTACGGGTCCTCCGGCGGGTCGAAGCCGCGGACGACCGGCCCGAGCACCGGCCAGGTCCATGTCCCGTCGGCGGCGGCCGACGCCGTCACCGTGGCGGACGTCCCATCGAGCGCCCGGGGGGGCGTGGACGCGACCCTGGGCGAGAGCATGCCGACCAGCAGGGGCAGGACCAGGCACCAGGTGGGAGCCATCGGGACCTCCGTTCGTGAGGAAGCGGCACGGTATCGGTCGGCGTCGCCGTCCGCAGTGAGATCCGTCACACCGCGTCGAGCGGAGGGTCGATCAGTCGGTCTCGACGAACTGGAGGCGGAGCTGGCCCACCGCCTTCGTGTGGATCTGGCACACGCGCGACTCGGTCACTCCGAGGATGTCGCCGATCTCCGCGAGGGTCAGGCCCTCGAAGTAGTAGAGCGTGACCACGATCTTCTCGCGCTCGGACAGCGAGTTGATCGCGGCGGCGAGGAGCCCGCGGGTCTCCTGCCCCTCGAGCCCGGTCGTGGGATCGACGCTCCGGTCGGCCAGCGTGTCCATCAGCGAGACGTGCTCGCCGCGATCGCTCCCGACCGCGAGGAGCTCGTCGAGCGCGAGCACCGACACGAACGAGATCTGGTTGATCACGTCGTGGAGCTCGCTCATGGTCACGCCCAGGCGCTCGGCGACCTCGCGCTCGCTCGGCGCGCGCTTGAGCATCGACTCCAGGTCCGCGTACGCCTTCTCGATCTCGCGGGCCTTGAAACGGACCGAGCGCGGGACCCAGTCCATCGCGCGGAGCTCGTCGATGATCGCGCCCTTGATCCGAGGGATCGCGTAGGTCTCGAACTTGTTGCCGCGCGCCGGCTCGAACTTCTCGAGCGCGTCGATGAGCCCGAACATCCCGTACGAGACCAGGTCGGCCTGCTCCACGCTGGCCGGCAGACCGGTCGCGACACGGCTCGCCACGTACTTCACCAGCGGCGCGTAGTGCAGGATCAGCCGCTCGCGGATCTCGGCCGAGCCGGTGGCCTTGAACTCGTCCCAGAGCGCCCGAAGCTCGGCGAGGGCGGCGTCCGCCTCGGCCGTGACCGTCGCCGCGGCCGCGGCGCGCTTCCGCGGGGCCGGCGTCTTCGCCGACGTCTTCGCCGTCTTCGAGGCCTTGACCGCGGGCTTCGTGACCTTCTTCGGCTCGGGCGTCTTCGTCGTCCTCGCCATCACGCCCTCGGGTGGCTCCGCCGGTACGCCTCGAACAGGCGCGTCCTCGACACGTGGGTGTACCGCTGCGTCGTGGCCACGCTCGCGTGGCCGAGCAACTCCTGGACCGCCCTGATGTCGGCTCCTCCTTCGAGCAGGTGCGTCGCGAACGAGTGCCGCAGGGTGTGCGGGGTCACGTGCCGTCCCCCGAGCGTTCGCTCGCCGTATCGTCCCACAAGGCGGCGGATGTCGCGCGTCCCGATCGGCCGTTTCCTGCGGTTGAAGAAGGCGCTCGACGAGCCGTCCGAGAGCTCCCGGCGTGCCTGCCGCAGGTACGCCTCGAGCGCCTCGCGGGCCGGGTCGGACAGGGGGACCTCGCGCTCCTTCGACCCCTTGCCCATCACCGTCACGCGCCCGCGGGGCAGGTCGAGACGGTCGACGGTGAGACCCGCGACCTCGGCGACGCGCAGGCCCGACCCGTACATCAGCTCGAGGATCGCCCGGTCGCGCAGGGCGATCGCGCGCTCGAGCGGGGAGGCGCCCTCGGCGGCGTCGGGCCTCTCGACGAGCTCGGCCGCCTCCCGAGGTCGGAGGACGCCGGGCAGCCGGTTCGCGACCTTCGGCCGCCCGAGCAGGGCCGCGGGGTCCCGCTCGACGATGCCGCGGGCGGCGGCCCACCGATAAAACGTGTGGATCGCGCCGACCCGCCGCGCGATCGACGAGCGGGCGTATCCCAGGGTCGCCTGCTGGGCGAGGAACCGCCGGAGCTCGGGATACGTGACGGCCGTGAGGCTCCGACGCTGGCGTGCGAGGAACACGGCGAGCTGGGTCAGGTCCCGCCGGTAGGCCGCGACCGTGTGCGCGGACAGCCGGCGCTCGAGCTCGAGATGCTCGCAGAACGCGCCGATGAGCGCTCCGTCGTCCGGGTGGGGAAGGGTCTCGCGGGCAGCCATCGTCCTCGCCTGTCGTGGGGTCGCCCTCTTGTACCAACGGGACCGGGGCTGTGCAAGCGTCCGCGATGGACGCTTCGGTCTCTGGGCCGACTACGATGCGCCGATGGACCTGGAACGGGACCTGCACCTGCAGACGACGCCCGGCCTCGGGGACGCGAGCTACCTCCTCACCTCGGGTGACGAGGCGGTGGTCGTCGACCCGCAGCGGGACGTCGGCCGGCTGCTCGCCGAGGCCGAGGCTCGGCGCGCGCGCGTGCGCTTCGTCCTGGAGACCCACGTCCACAACGACTACGTCTCGGGTGCCGCCGAGGTGCGCTCGGCCACGGGGGCCGAGATCGCGGGGCCCGGGGGGGCCGGCTACGCCTTCCCGTTCGTCCCGATGGACGACGGCGCCGAGCTCGAGGTCGGGGACCTGCGCCTCGTGGCGCTCCACACCCCCGGCCACACGCCCGAGCACATCTCGTACGCGGTGCACCGCGGCGGCTCCGACGAGGTCCTGGCGGTCTTCTCGGGCGGGAGTCTCATCGTCGGCAGCGCGGGCCGCACCGACCTGCTTGGCGCCGAGCGGGCCGAGGAGCTCTCGCGCGCCCAGTTCCGGACGATGCGCCGGCTCGGCGGGATGCCCGACGACGCGATCCTGCTCCCGACGCACGGCGCGGGGAGCTTCTGCGCGAGCGGGCCGCCCCAGGACGACCGCACGTCCACGATCGCGCGCGAGCGTGCCGCGAACCCCGCGCTCCGAGCGCCGGACGAGGAGACGTTCGTGCGCGAGCAGCTCTCGGGCCTGCTGGCGTTCCCTACGTACTACGCGCACATGGCGCCGATCAATCGCGCCGGCCCGCAGGTCTTCGGCGAGGTGCCCTCGCCGCCGCGGCTGTCCGCGGACGAGCTCGAGACCCACCTCGAGGCGGGGGCGCGGCTCGTCGACGCGAGGCCGGGGGGCGCGTTCGCGGAGGCCCACGTCCCCGGCTCGCTCAACGTGCCGCTCGAGGACTCGTTTTGCAGCTACGTCGGATGGCTCGTGCCGTTCGGGACGCCCCTCGTGCTTTTCGCCGACGATGACGAGGCGGCGGCCGAGGCGACGACGCAGCTGTTCCGGATCGGGTACGACCGCGTGCTCGGATCGCTCGACGGGGGCATCGACGCGTGGCTCCGGGCCGGCCGACCGGTGTCGTCCTACCCGGTCGCGAGCGTCGCCGACCTGATCGCCGAGGCACGAACCGGCGGGGAGCGCATCCTCGACGTGCGCCAACGGACCGAGTGGGACGACGGCCACCTGCCGGGGAGCCGGCACTGCTTCGTCGGCGATCTGCCCGCCCGGCTGTCCGAGCTCGCCACGACGGGCGAGGTCGTCGTCGCCTGCGCGAGCGGCTACCGCTCGGCGATGGCGGCGAGCCTGCTGTACGGGGCCGGCGGCGCCGTCCGCCTGGTCGCCCGCGGCGGGATCCCAAACGCGCTCCGCCGCATCGGCTGAGTCACCGCCCGGTCGCCGCAGACGCCGCCAGCGTGGCCTCGAACCGACCGCCGACGCTGCGGACCAGGCCGCGCATCTCCAGGTCGATCAGGAGCGCGAGAGCGTCTGCGAGGCCGAGGCGCAGCTCGCGCGCGACGCGCTCGGGAAGCGTCGGCCCGGTGAGCGCCCGGAGGGTCGCGAGCTCGGCGAGCGTCAGGTCGGCCGGCGGCCCACCCGACGCGGCGTCGAGATCGAGCTCCTCGAGCAGGTCCTGAGCCCCGCGGATCATCGTCGCGCCCTCGCGGATCAGCATCAGCGGGGCGACGGACAGCGGGTTGTTGAGCGCGGCCGGGACGGCGAAGACCTCTCGGCCGAACTCGAGCGCGTGGGAGCCGGTGATGAGCGAGCCGCTCCTGCGTTCGCCCTCGACGACGACGGCCGCCCGGCACAGCCCGGCGACGATGCGGTTCCGGGCCGGGAACCGGAACCCGCGAGGCGGCACCCCGGGCGGGTACTCGCTCACGACGGCGCCGTGGTTCCGATCCTCGTCGACCTCGTCCGACTTGTC
>DAIUEM010000220.1:0-4208 GCA_036845105.1 Actinomycetota bacterium
ATGATGCCGGCCGCCACCGACACCAGTGCCCGGAACGGCCCCTCGGGCGCGAACGGCGCCGTCAGGGCGAGCCGCTCGAGCACCCCGGCGGCCGGGGCATCCGGGTAAGGGGCGAGCAGGTCGGCGACGAGACGGCTCCACGCCCGCGCGTAGGCCATGCACGCTGCCTCGTCGCCGCGCAGGGCGAGCGGGAGCGATCGCCGGACCTCGGCGCTCGCCTCGACGTCGAGCCGCGTCGCCGTCGCCGTTCCCATGGCTCCAAGGTACCGTGCGATCGTCAAGGACGCAAGCGAAACGCAAGTAGCCGTCCTGGACGGCTCAGGCGCGGACGCGAAGCTCGGCGAGGCCGCGGAGCACGAACCCGGGCTTCCACCTCGGCTCCTCGACCAGCTCCAGGCTCGGCAGGCGTTCGAGGACCGTGCCGAACGAGACCATCATCTCCTGACGGCCGAGCGGCGCGCCCAGGCAGAAGTGGATCCCCGCGCCGAACGTGAGGTGCGGGTTCGGTTCGCGCGCCAGGTCGAGCTCGTCGGGCCGGTCGAACGCCTCGGGGTCGCGGTTCGCCGAGGCGAACAGCAGGCCGAGCTCGGAGCCGCGCGGGATCTTCACGCCGTGCAGCTCGACGTCCTCGAGCACCCAGCGCTCGAACATCGGCGCCGGCGTGTCGAACCGCAGGAGTTCCTCGATCGCGGTCGGCAGCAGCGAGCGGTCCTCGCGCAGCCGCTCGAGCGCGCCCGGCGTCCGAAACAGCGTCCACCACCCGATGCCCGTCGCGTTCACGGTGGCCTCGTGGCCGGCGTTCAGGAGCAGGACGCACGTGCCGACCAGCTCGTCCACGGTCAGGCGCTCGCCCTCGTCGAGCACCTGCGCGAGCTGCGAGATGAGGTCCTCGCCCGGACTTGCCCGCCGCTCCCGCGCGAGCCCCCGCAGGTACTCCGAGAACTCCTCGCTCGCGCGGACCGAGTCCCGCTGCGCCTCGACCGAGGGGTTCAGCTCGTACATCTTGCAGATATCGGCCGACCACGGCCGGAGCAGGTGGCGATCCGCCTCGGGCACGCCGAGCATCTCGGCGATCACCGTCACCGGCAGCGGCTCGGCGAGCTCGGCCAGCAGGTCGAACTCGCCAGCGCCCATGACCCGGTCCACGAGCTCGTCCATCAGCGCCTGCACCCGTGGGCGGAGCCCCTCGACGTACTTGGGCGTGAACGCCTTCGACACCAGTCGGCGCACCCGCGTGTGATCAGGAGGCTCCATGTCCAGGATCCCCGCGTTGATGAGGTTCCAGAACGGGTCGTGCCACCCCGGCGGATCCGGATGCCCCATCTCGGCATGCGTGGCCTGGTGCAAGTAGGTCCGCCCGAACCGCCGGTCGCGCAGCAGCGCGTTCACGTCCCCGTACCGCGAGATCAGGTAGTGGTCCGTGGCCTCGTCGTAGAGCACCGGCGCGTGCGCTCGGAGGCGCGCGTAGACGTGGTACGGGTCGGCGATGAACCCCAGGTCGTCGGGTGCGAATCGGAGGTCGGCAGCGGTGTCCGCCATTGGCAGAGGAGTGTAGGGCGTCGTGCTCTCTGGCATCGGTGGCTGGTCCGTGGTCGACATCGGCCGGTGTGCGTCGCGACCGTGGGCCGCGGATGTCGGCGGGCGGGCGTAGCGTTCGCTCTGGTCGCTCTCGACAACCCTTGACTCGAGGACAAGGGTTTCGGTTACGATGGACAACAGGGAGTACCCGAAGGTCCGCGCCGAGGCCGTGCGCCAGGGTTGGGTCGTGCGGCCGACCCGCCGCGGCGAGATGTTCCTCTCGCCCGACGGGCGGACCGCGACAGCGTGGCACGCGGCGCACCGGTCGAGCGATCCGCACGCGCTGGACTCGCTCGTGCGGGCGTTGAGGCGGACCGGAGGGTTCCGGTGGCCGCCTCCGAGGCGGGGGGGATGAGCCGATGGGCGATCAGGAGGAAGCGTTCGTCACGGTGTTCGTCGACACGTGGGGCGACGGCTACGAGAGATACGACGAAGACTCGCTCTTCGATCTCGGGCCGGTGCTGTCGGAGCTCGGCGGTGTCGGGCCCACGGTATCGGCCGGCGGGCTCTCCGGCGGACCCTCATCGACATTCAGCCTGCCACGGCCCCCCGGTCTCCCGATGCCGGACCTGGCGCGTTCCGCGGTCGAGCTGTTCGAGACCGCGTGCGCGAAGGTCGGGCTCGAGCACAACGGGATCGCCCGGGTCGACGTCCTCGACGAGCGGCTGCTCGATCTCGAGCTCGCACAGGAGCCCGAGAGCTACGCCGGTGTGACCGAGATCGCGAAGCTCCTCGGCGTGTCGCGCCAGCGCGTCTCGGAGCTCCGGAGCCGGCCGGACTTCCCCTCGCCGATCGCCGAGCTCGCCGCAGGCCCGGTCTGGACGCGGAGGAGCCTCAACCACTTCATCGAGTCGTGGCCGAGGCGCCCCGGACGCCCTCGGAAGACAGCGTAGTCGTCCGCCACCGGGAGGATCTCGAGGTGATCGGCGGGGCCGCCGGCGGGCTTGCGGAAGTCGAGTGCGTGGGTGAGCTCCCCACCGACTCCTGCTCATGGGCCCGCGCATGCCGAAGCTCGACGTCGTCGAGGCGACCCGGTGGATTGCGGAGCTTGAGGCGGACCCGCCGGCCCGCGTGGTACCGGCCGGTTGCAGTCTCAGTCCGTCGCCCCCCGAGCCGCCACAGAGGTGTGGTCCTGGGCGAGCCTTCCCGATCGGGTCGGGGCCGGTTCGCGCGACGCCGTTCGGTAGACTCGGGCGCGGATCAAGGCTGTGGGGACTGATATCCATGCGAGTGCTGCTGATCGGATGGGATGGCGCCGACTGGCGCATCCTCGACCCCCTGCTCGAGCGGGGTGACCTGCCGAACCTCCAGGCCCTGATCGACCGAGGGCAGAAGGCTGTCCTGCGCTCGACCGTGCCGACCCACTCGTGGGCGGCGTGGCCGTCGTTCCTGACGGGGGTCGACCCGGCCGATCACGGGGTCTACGACATCCTCGAGACCGTGCCGGGGACCCACAAGCAGTACCCGGTCACCTATAAGTCGATCGGGGAGCGGACGTTCGTCGAGGACCTCTCGGCGGCCGGCAAGGTCGGCGTCTACGCCGACGTGCCGCTGATGTTCCCGCCGCCGGAGATCGAGGGGAAGATCGTCGCGGGCGGCGTGCTGCCGAAGGGCCGGCAGGTCTCGCACCCCGCCGACCTGCTCGACACGCTCGAGAAGGCGGGCGTTCCGTGGGTCATCAACGGCATGTCGTGGACCACCTACCGTCACCGGCCCGAGCCGTACCTGGCGGAGGTGCTCGACGTCACCGGCAAGCGCATCCGCGCGGCCGAGTGGCTGATGGACAACTCGGACTGGGACCTGATGGCGAGCGTGTGGGTGAGCGTCGACCGGACGCAGCACGCGCTGTCGAACTACGTCGCCCCGGACCACCCGGACTACGAGGAGAACTCGAAGACCGCGCTCGGTGCGAAGGTGCGCGACGTCTACAAGCAGCTCGACGACGCGATCGGGTCGTTCGTCTCTCGCACGCGCGAGGACGACCTGATCCTGTTCATCAGCGACCACGGGTTCCAGTCGGTCACGCGGACGGTCCACATGGACCACCTGTTGAAGCAGTTCGGGTACCTGGAGTTCAGCGCCTCGAACGTGGTCTTCGGGCCGATGCAGTGGGGGTGGGTGCGCAACGTCGCGCGCAAGGCCTACGACATCCTGGGCCTGCACGGGAAGATCTCGCTGCCGCAGTCGGTGAACTGGACGAAGACGAAGGCGTACACGACGATCCGCTCGACGGGCGAGGGCGTCTCGATCAACCTCGCGGGGCGCGAGCCCGACGGCGTCGTCGACCCCGCCGACTTCGAGAAGGTGCGCGACGAGGTGATGGACCGGCTCGCGTCGTTCATGGACCCGGCGACGGGCAAGAAGCCGGTGAAGGCGATCTACAAGCGCGAGGAGATCTTCAAGGGCAGGTACGCGGACAAGGCCCCCGACATCCTGATGGAGCCGGCCGAGCTCTACTCGCTCACGCACGCGAAGAGCGCTATCGAGGCGGCGGACTGGATCAGCGGCGACCACCGACCCGAGGGCGTGATCGTCGCGGTCGGCCCCAGCGTGCGGCCGTTCGAGACCGAGCCGTTCCTCATCGACATGGCGCCGACGATCCTGGCCGCGCTCGACGCGCCCGCGACCGT
>DAIUEM010000221.1:0-4190 GCA_036845105.1 Actinomycetota bacterium
GACGCGGACGCCGCCGGCATCGGCCTGACCGAGCATTTCTCGATGACGCCGGCCGCGAGCGTCTCGGGCCTGTACCTCGCGCACCCGGCGGCGCGCTACTTCAACGTCGGGCGGATCGGCAAGGACCAGGTCGAGGACTACGCGGGGCGCTGCGGCATGGACCGCCGCGAGGCCGAGCGCTGGCTCGCCCCCAACCTCGCGTACGACCCCGGCTAGACGCTCCGGACCGTCACGAGACGGTCCGGCCGCTGCCGGAGCAGCGGCCGGACCTGGGGGATAGCCCCGCCGGGATGCGGAGACGAGGGCCCCGGTCCCTGAGGCGCACCCGCCCGAACGGCCCGCGACCACCCCCCTCCGCGTCTGCGGCGGTCGTTGTGGGTATCGGCAGGCTGGGCACGCGGAACTTGAGCGCAGGCGGACGCGAAGTCTGACAGGAACCGTGGTGCGCTAGTGGAACGAGTTCCCGCAGGCGCAGCTGCCCTGCGCCGCCGGGTTGTCGATCGTGAAGCCCGAGGCCTCGAGCGTGTCCACGAAGTCGATCGTGGCCTGGGACACGTACGGGACGCTCATCTTGTCGACGACGACCCTGACGCCGAACTGCTCGTCTGCCTGGTCCTTGTCGGTGAGCTGGTCGTCGAGGTACATCGCGTACCGGAGCCCCGAGCACCCGCCCGGCTGCACGGCCACACGGAGCGCGATATCCGTGCGCCCCTCCTCCTCGAGGAGCTCCTTCACCTTGCCGGCGGCGTTCTCGGTCAGCTGGATCATGGTCGGGGTCCTCCGGTCGTCCGTCTCAGGCAGCCATTCTAGCCCGGCAGGCGGGAATCCTACCCGCCTGATGGGCTTTCGCGGAAGTCCGCGGCCTGCGCGTTCGCCGTGCGCCGGAGCTCCTGAGGCGTCGTCCGGAAGACCGCGTCCGGGGTGCCCGCGGCCGCCCACACCTCCTCGAAGGAGAGGAGGTCGGGGTCGAGGAACGCCCGCACGGGCTCGGGATGCCCGAACGGCGGCGTGCCGCCCACGGCGAACCCGGTCGCGGCGCGGGCCTCCTCCGGGCTCGCGCGGCGGACGTGCTGGGCGCCGGCGAGCGCGGCCAGCCGGTCCGCGTCCACCCGGTTCGCGCCCGAGGTGAGCGCGAGGACCGGTCGTCCGTCGGCGATGAAGACGAGCGACTTCACGATCTGCCCCACGTCGCAGCCGATCGCGTTCGCGGCGTCGAGCGCCGTCTTCGTGCCCTCGGGGAACCGGCGGACCTCGACGGCATGGCCGAGCACCGCGGCCGCCTCCAGGAACCGATCGATCGCCTTCGTCATCCGGCGGAGGGTAGCCCTCCCGCTACCTCGGCCGCAACGTCCTCGAGCGCCCTACGGGCGTCCGAGAGGGCTCGCTCGGCGCCGAAGCGCTCGACGAGCGAGTGGACGGCAACGCCCTCGGGTCGCACCTCGGCGCGCCCGCAGAGCACGAGGGCGGGCACGCGCACCGCCGCCGCCGCCTCGAGCACGCCCGACGGCACCTTCCCCCGCAGCGACGACGCGTCGAAGGTCCCCTCCCCCGTGATCACGAGGTCCGCACGGTCGAGCCGGTCCTGGAGGCCGACGGCCTCCGCCACGACATCGACGCCGCGGCGGAGCCGCGCGCCGAGGAACGCGACGAGCCCAGCCCCGAGGCCTCCCGCCGCTCCGGTGCCGGGGATCGATCGCACGTCGATCCCGAGGTCCCGGTGGACGACGGCGGCCAGGTGCGCGAGCGCACGGTCGAGCACGAGGACGTCCTGGGCCGACGCGCCCTTCTGCGGCCCGTACACGTGCGCCGCTCCCTGCGGACCCGTGAGCGGGTTGTCGACGTCGCACGCGACGTTGACGCGGAGACGGCGGACCGCCGGATCGAGCCCACGCGCGTCGATCCGCGCGAGGTCGAGGAGCCCCTGCCCCCCGGGGCCGACGGGCGCGCCGGCCGCGTCCAGGAGCGCGGCCCCGAGCGCGGTCGCCATCCCGGCGCCGCCGTCGGTCGTGGCGCTCCCGCCGAGGCAGACGAGGAGCTCGCTCGCGCCGGCCCTGGCCGCAGCGAGGATGAGCTCGCCCGTACCCCGCGTGGATGCCCGGAGCGGGTTCCTGCGGCCCTCGGGCACGAGCGCGAGCCCCGAGGCCTGCGCCATCTCGACGACGCCGAGGGCCCCCTCGGCCCGCGGGACGAGCCCGAAGACCGCGTAGACGGGGTCGCCGAGCGGCCCGGCGACCCGCACCGCCCGCCGCTCGCCGCCGAGCGCCGCGACGATCGCGTCGACGGTCCCCTCCCCGCCGTCCGCGAGCGGCAGGGGCTCGACCGCGTCGTACGGCCGGGACCGCAGCCATCCCGTCGCCACGGCCTCGGCCGCCTGGACGGCGGTCAGCGTGCCGCGGAACTTGTCGGGCGCCACGAGGACGTGCATCGCCCGTACGGTACGATTCCGCGCCAACCAGGACCAGCGGGAGCGACGGGTGGAGCGAACGAGGTTGATCGGCATCCTGCACGCCGAGAGGAGCCGTCTCGGCCGGTCGGTTCAGTACGCCGACCCGAAGACCTGGGACTCTCCGAACCCGTGCGAGGGATGGACGAACCGCGACCTCATGTCGCACCTGGCGGCGCAGGACACCGCGGCGGCCCAGGTGCTGGGCGGCGACCCCGCGGCGGAGCTCGACGCGTTCCGGGAGGCGAACGACGGCGACCTGTGGGTCGACGGCTTCAACGGATGGGCGATCGGCGTGCGCGCAGACCTGCCGACCCGGCAGATCCTGGGCGACTGGGGCCGCGCGGCGGACCTCCTGTGCGAGCGCGCCGCCGAGCTGCCCGCCGAGGAGTGGAGCACCCGACGTGTCCCGTGGCTCGCCGGCGAGATCGGCGTTCGCTACCTCGTGCAGTCCCGGATCGTCGAGTGGTGGCTGCACGGCGAGGACCTCCGCGAGGGGACGGGACAGGAGCCGAACCCGCAGCACTGGCCGGTCCACCTCGTCTGCGACATGGGCATCCGGATGTTGCCCTACGCGCTCGGGCAGGCCGGGCTGTCCTACCCGGGCGCGAGCGTGCAGATCGACCTCTCGGGCATGGGCGAGGGCTCGTGGCATCGGGGACTCTCCCCGCGAGGGTCTCCCCCGGACGACAAGAAGCCGGACGCCTGGATCGAGGGCCGGGCGCTCGCGTTCGCGCTCGTCGCCGGCCGCCGCGTGGCGGCGGAGGCCTACCTGGACGACGGCTCGCTCGTCATCGGAGGTGACGAGGGCGTGGCCGCGAACGTCCTGCGTCACATCCGCGCGTACGTCGAGTGATCCCCGCGCTCAGCGGGTGACGACGAGCCGTTTCACGGCGCGAGGGTACGCGCCGAAGCGGTACTTGTACGGGTAGTCGCCCTTCAGCAGGTCGAACCCGCTGCAGCCGCCCTCGATCGCGATCCGGATGTCCTCGGCCACGAGCACCATCCCCGGCGACAGGTGCTGCCACGCCCGGTCGAACGCGGAGTTGTAGAGGAAGAACGTGCCCTCGTGCCGGAAGCCGATCGTGCCGGCCACCTTCTCGCCGGCCACCTCGATGAACGTGAGGTTGAAGATCCCGCGCGGCAGGAACGCCTCGCCCAGCCGACGGAAGAAGATCTCCATGCCCGGCTGCATGAACACGCCCTTGGGCCCCTCGCTCGTGCGGTGCAGCTCGACGAAGCGGTCCAGATGCTCCTGGAGGGTGTCCCGCTGTGCGAGGCTCACGTGGTACGGGCCACCCTCGGTCTCGAGCTTGCGGGCCTTCCGTCTGATCTCGTGCCGCAGCTTCGAGGGCAGGCCGGCCAGGTACCCCTCGTAGGAGCCGGGGATCGGCAGGAACGGCGCGACGCCGTTCTGGTCGTCGGTCACGACGACGTCGAACCCTTGCGCCGCAGCGGCCTCCGCGAGGAGCCCGAGCCACGACCGATCCTCTGCCAGGCCGCGGAGGTCGGCGGCGCGCCAGTCGTCCCGCCGGGCGAGGCCGGCGAGCAGCTCCTTCGCGACGGCGTCGCGAACCTCGGGTTGCGCGACGGGGCCCATGTAGTCGGTGACCTCGGTGCCGCCCAGGAACCGGAGGGTCTCGTCGAGGCGCTCGAACGCGACCGCGCCCACCTGCACGCCGTCCTCCTCCGCGAACGCCAGGAGCAGATGCTCGGGCTGGTGGGCGAACTCCTCCCAGTAGAGCTT
>DAIUEM010000222.1:0-4167 GCA_036845105.1 Actinomycetota bacterium
TGCTGATCCCGTTCCACTCGGCCCGCGTGTTCGACGTGTGGGAGGACTTCTACCTGAAGAGCAGCCACACGAGCGAGGGACTGACCTGGGGCGTGATCGCGTTCCTGAACCCCTGGCACATGCCGCTGCTGTTCGTGCTCGCCGGCGCGGCCACGTGGTACGCGCTCGGGCACCGCTCGGCCGGCGCCTACCGGGCCGAGCGGACGAAGCGCCTGCTGATCCCGCTGCTGTTCGGCGTGGCCGTGATCGTCCCGCCCCAGACGTACCTGGCGCAGTGGTCGAAGGGCATCGAGCCGATCCGGGGCTTCCTGTCCTTCGAGGGCGACCTCACCGGCTACACGGGCGGCTTCACGCCTGCGCACCTGTGGTTCATCGGGTTCCTGTTCATCTTCTCGCTCGTCGCGCTGCCGATGTTCGTGCGCTGGCACCGGCAGCCGATCGGCGCCCGGTGGCTCCTGGTCGCGATGCCGATCGTGCTCGCGCTCACGAACGGCCTGCCCGCGCCGGACGACGGTCCCCAGAACCCCTTCTACTCGCTCGCGCTGTTCATCGGCGGCTTCCTGCTCGTGGCGGACCAGCGGGCCGAGCGGCTGATCCACCGCGTGTGGCGTCCGCTGCTCGGGGCCGCGATCGTCACGATGTCGACCGTGCTCCTCGTCTGGCACTCGGGGGTCGGCGACACGTGGACCGACGGCTCGGCGATCCAGATCGCGTTCGAGATCCTCGAGCAGGTCAACACCTGGGTGTGGGTGCTCGCACTCCTCGGGCTGGGGCACCGCTTCCTGAACCGCGAGAACCGCGTGCTGCGCTACGCGAACCCGGCCGCGTATCCGTTCTACCTGCTCCACCAGACGGTCATCGTCGCGGTCGCGTACGTGGTGGTCGGCTGGAACGTCGGGCTGTGGACGCAGTACGGCCTCGTCCTGCTCTCCTCCTTCGCCCTTTCGCTCGGCGTCTACGAGGTCGTCGTCCGCCGGACGAACGCGACACGGCTCCTGTTCGGGCTCAAGGCCCTCCCGCGGCCCAAGGCGCCGTTGGAGGCGGACCGCGTCGCCGCGTGATGTCCGCACGACGGCCGTGCCGAAGGAGCGCCTCCGCCGCACGGCGGGGGCGCTCCGGCCGTCGATCCCGTGGAGCTCCGCGAGGTCCCGAGCTCGGCGACGCGCCGGGCCGCGTGGCAGACTGTCTCCGTGGACGATGAGGAGCTGCTGGCAAGGGCCGAGCAGGCCCTGACCGAGATCAAGGTCAACCAGGGCCTGTCGGACCGCCACGCCTCCGTGCTCGCCGCGCTGCGCATCCGGCTGCGAGGAAGCGCGGGGGAGTCCCTCGAAGACCTCCTCGAGGCGGCGGGCGACCTGAAGCCGGACAGCCTCGAGGAGAAGATCGCCGAGACCGAGGGCAAGCGCAAGACCTCGCTCGACGATCTGCTCGGCGCGGAGCCGAAGAAGCCCGAGTGGCCCTCCTGAGCGAGGCTCAGGCCGATCGGTATCCCTCGAGGAACGCGCTCGCGCCCGTGTCGGCGAAGCGGTTCAGCTGTCGGGGGGTGAACTGCGTCTCGCTCCCGCCGAACATCACGGCGTTCAGCGGGATCGACACGACGAGCCACAGGAAGTGGTTCGCGGCGAGCGAGGGATCGTCGACGCGCAGCAGGCCGCGCCGCGCGAGCTGCTCGAGGTGGGACGCGAGCGCCTCCGCGGTGCGTCCCGGCCCGCGCTCGTAGTACGCACGCCCGAGCTCCGGGAAGCGGCCGGCCTCGGCGATCACCAGCCGGCGCAGCTGCAGGAGGCGCGGCCGCATCACGATGCGGATGAGCCCCCGCGCGAGCGCACGCAGATCCTCCTCGACGTCGTCCGTGTCCTCGAGTGAGGGCAGGGCCTCGTAGAAGGGCTCGCCGACCTGGTCGATCGTCGCGAGCACGAGCTCCTGGAACAGCCCCTCCTTGTCCGAGAAGTGCTTGTAGACGGTCTGTTTCGAGACCCCCGCGACCGATGCCACCTCGTCCATGCTGGTGCCGAGGTAACCGTTCCGCAGGAACAGATCGGTCGCGGCCTCGAGGATCACCCGTCGCTTCCGGTCCGAGCGGCCCTCGTCCGCGCCGCCTGCATCGACTCTGGCCGGCATCGCCCACCTCCCGCCACCAGATAGTACTAGACGGTTCGGTTCTAGGTGTAGTACCGTACCGTCTAGTCTCGTCCGCGGCGGTGCGGACCGAGCCCGAGGAGGGAGGGGCGATGAGACAGGACGTGGTCACCGCGCCGAGCGGGACCTCGAGGATCGCCGGCGCCGAGTCGGCGACGCGGACGCGGGCGCTCCTGCTCTGCGGGGTCGTGGCGGGGCCGCTCTTCATGGCGCTCGCCGCGATCCAGGCGTTCACGCGCGAGGGGTTCGATCTGGGGCGCCACCCGATCAGCCTCCTCACCATCGGGGGCCTGGGGTGGATCCAGATCGGCAACTTCGTGGTCGCGGGCGCGCTCGTGCTCGCCTTCGCGGTCGGCGTCCGGCGGGCCCTGGACCGGGGTCCCGGCAGGACGTGGGGGCCGGTGCTGCTCGGCGGTCTCGGCCTCGGGCTGATCGCCGCGGGGCTCTTCACGCCGGATGCGTCGCTCGGCTTCCCGCCGGGCACCCCGGACGTGATCCCCGATGACCTCAGCTGGCACGCTCTCGCGCACGGCGTCGGGTTCACGCTCGCGTTCGTCTCGCTGACGGTCGCGTGCCTGGTGTTCGCCCGCCGGGACGTGGCGCTGGGGCGGCCGGGCCCGGCGGCGTACTCGGTCGCGACCGCCGTCGTGGCCCTCGGGCTGAGCATGTGGCCCGATCGAGACGGGGCGAGCATCCGGTACTTCGTGGCGGCCTTGATCGCGTTCGCGTGGACGACGGCGGTCGCGGCTCGGCTCCACCGGTCGGGTTGACGCGCACACGACCAGATCACGAACGGAGGGATCGAGATGCGGAAGATCGTCGCAGGGTTGTACGTGTCGTTGGATGGCGTCACGGAGTCGCCGGAGAACTGGACCTTCCCCTACTTCAACGACGAGGTGGCACAGGCCATCGGCTCGCAGATGGCGGGCTCGGACGCGATGCTGCTCGGGCGGCGCACGTACGAGGAGTTCGCGGCGTACTGGCCGGGCTCGGACGCCCCGTTCGCCGACGCCATCAACGGCACGCCGAAGTACGTGGTGTCCACGACGCTGGACTCGGTGGGGTGGCAGAACTCGACGCTGCTCCGAGGGGACCTGGCGGAGGCGCTCGCGGGTCTGAGGCAGGAACCCGGGAAGGACATCTCGATCACGGGCAGCGTCACCCTCGTCCGCTCGCTGCTGCGGATGGGGCTCATCGACGAGCTCCGGCTGCTGCTGTACCCGGTCGTGGTCGGGGGCGGGCGACGACTCTTCGACGACGCGGGCGACCAGGTCGCGTTGAAGCTCCTGGACTCGAGGACGTTCGGCACCGGCGTGGTATCCCTGACCTACGAGCCGGCGGGCGATCGGAGGGAGGCGCCATGAGCACGAAGACGATCGCGGAGAAGCTGCTCATCAAGCCGAACACGACGGTGTGGCTCTCGGACCGCGCGCACGCGGAGCTCGTCGCTCCCCTCCCCGAGGGCGTGCGGACCGTGAGCTCTCCGGAGAAGGCCTCGACCGTCCTCGTGTTCGCCGAGGACGCGGCGTCGCTCCGCAAGACCCTGGGAACGCGCGGTGGTCAGCTGGTCCGGTCGAACACCGCGTGGGTCGCGTACCCGAAGGGGAACCGCGCCGACATCAACCGCGACACGCTCTGGCCGATCCTCGCCGACCTCGGTATGCGGCCGATCGGCCAGGTCTCGGTGGACGAGGTGTGGTCCGCGATGCGTTTCCGCCCCAACCGCGAGGGGGAGGCGCCGTTCACCGGCGGCAGGTGACGGCAGGCGTGGTCCCTGGTCTGCCCGGGACGCTCGGCCCCCCGTGCGCCGCAGGCCGAGCGGTAGGTTCCCCAGCGTCCGCAAGGAGACCGCGTGCGCATCGTTCGACATCGACCTCCGCTCGTCGTGTGGGCGGCCGTCGCGGCGAGCGTCGGCGCGCCGCTCTGGATCGAGTCCGTCGCGCCGGCGCGCTGGTCCGAGGCTCTCTCGTTCGAGCCGTCGTTCGCCGGTCTGCTGGTCATGACCGCCGCGGTCGCCGGCACGATCAG
>DAIUEM010000223.1:0-4162 GCA_036845105.1 Actinomycetota bacterium
CACGATCTGCTGGAGCGAGACGTCCTCGGCCGCCAGCCGCTCCGGGTCGACGAGGACCTGGAGCTGCCGGTCGCGCTGGCCCCAGATCGAGACGTTCGCGACGCCCGGCACGCCGAGGAGCTTCGGCACGACATCCCACCGCGCCAGGATGGACATATCGATCGCCGACACCGTGTCCGAGGACAGCCGCACCGTCAGGACCCGGCTCGTCGACGAGTACGGCTGCAGCATCATCGGTGGCGCCGACACGCCGGGGAGCGCGACGGCGGCCTCTGCGACCTTCTCGGCGACCAGCTGCCGGGCGTCCAGGAGCGGCGTCCCGTCCTCGAAGATCATGACCACCGACGAGATGCCCGGGAGCGACTCCGAGTGGATCGATTCGACGAACGCGATCCCGTTCAGCAGGTCCTGCTCGAGCGGAACGGTGATCAGCTGTTCGACCTCGACCGCCGAGAGGCCGAGCGCCTCGGTCCGGACCTCGACCATCGTCGGGCCGAACTCGGGGAGCTGGTCGACCGGCATGTCGCGAAGCTGCGTGACCCCGAAGACCAGCAGACCCGCCGCGACGGCGACGATCAGGCGGCGGAACTTCAGGCTGGAAGCGACGATACTCCGCATCATCGGCGGAACCCCTCCCTGATCTCGGTCAGTTACCGGTGCTCAAAACAGGGAGTGCGGACGGGGTCTGGCCGCGCGGTCTCCTCGCGCTCGACGTCACGACCACTTTGGGTCCAGCGTCGAACGCGCCATGCCGAAGGTTGCCTCCGCCATGCCCCTCTCCCATGCACGGGAATCCTGGTCGCCCCCAGGACTTGACGCATGCTGCGGTTGCTGTACGGCGCATACCGCTTCGCCCGTGACCGCTTCGTCTCGGGACGGGGATACGGCATGTTCCCGATGTGGCGCCCGGGGCCTTAGGCGCATCGTCGCCTCCATCGACGGAACGACGAAGGGAGGCTTCGATGCGTTCGATCGAGATGGCCGTGTTGGTCGACTCGTTGGAAGGGCGGGGTCGGCCGAGCCTGGTGCAGGAGCTCCTCGGCGGCGCGCCGCCCAGGGTCCATTCGGGATGGTTCCGGCGTCGGCGGGCCCGGACGCGGAGCGTCCGCCGGGCGAGGTCAGTCCAGCACGCCCTCCCGGTGCGCTAACGCCGCGGCCTCGCCGCGGCTCGAGACCTCGAGCTTGCTCAGGATGTTCGAGACGTGCACGCTCGCGGTCTTCTCGCTGATGAACAGCGCCCTGGCGATCTGCCGGTTGCTCTGACCGGTCGCGACGAGCGCGAGGACCTCGCGCTCCCGTGGCGTGAGCGAGGCGAACTGCGGCACCGGTGAGGGCTCGCCCAGATCGATCCGCGCGCGCCGCCCCAGGCGGCCGAGCGCTTCCCGCAGTGGCTCGGCCCGGAGCGAGACGGCGACCCCGTGAGCGTGCTCGAGTGCCTCGCGGGCGGCGCCACGGTCGTCGAGCGCCAGGCGCGCCTCCGCCAGGCGCCACCGGCAGTACGCGGCGTGGTACGGCATCGCGAGCGCCTCCCACGCGGCCACCGCCTCAGCCCACGCATCCGGTGACGCCTCGCCGGCCGCCCGGCGGGCCTCGGCCTCGCACTGCAGGACGAGCGCCCCGACCTCGCGCTTCCACCCGTCCGGGGGCCCCGGCCGCGACATCAGGGCGCGGGCCCGCTCGAGGTGCTCGAGGCCGACACGCACGGCCTCGTCCGCCTCCTCGGCACGCCCGCGGGCGCGCTCTCTCTCGGCGAGGTCCGCCTCGCCCCGAAGGCCTACGGCGCACAGGTAGGCGATCGCGAGCGAGTCGTCCAGGTCCGCGACCATCGACAAGCCCTCGCGGATCCACGGACGGGCCGACGCCGGACGCTCCTCCCAGCACGCGAGCTCGGCGAGCCAGCAGGGCGGCCACCCTCGCTGCTCCTGAGCGACAACAGCCTCCTCGGCCCGCCGTCCCTCGAGCGACGCTCGCGCGTCCTCGAACCGTCCGCGGGCGATGTCGAGCTCCGCCAACCGGATCGGCGGGGCGCCCGGTCGCTGACGACGCTGCGCGTCGGCGATCATCTCCTCCGCCTCGTCCCAGCGCCCCAGGCGCATCAGGCAGTCCGCCGCGCTCAGCTGCAGTTCGAGGACCAGATGCCCCTGTCCGAGCCTCGGGAACACGTCGCGCACCGCGTCGAAGACCCCGAGCGCCTCCTCCCACCGTGCGGCCGAGAACGTGTTCGCGTACAGGTTCCACACGGCGCGCATGTGCTCGAAGCTGTCGCCCGCCTCCTCCGCCATCGCCCTGGCGCGCTCGACGAGGGCCAGCCCGGCGTCGACGTCCTCCTCGGTGCACACGATCGTGCCGAGGGTGTCGAGCGTCATGTACTCGGCATGGGTGGCACCGGTCGCCCGCGCCATCTCGAGCGCCTCCTCGGAGACGCGCCGGGACTCGTCGTACCTGCCGAGCACCATCAGGTGCCCCGCCAGCGTCGCCAGGAGGTCGGCGCGCTCGGCCGAGGGCTCGGCGGGCGCCAGCTCGACGGCCCGGCGGTAGATCGCCGTGGCCTCATGCTGCTTCGGCGTGTCCCAGACGTATCTGGCCAGACGACCGTGCAGCATCGCGGCCGCCATCGGCTCCGCGTCGGCGTCCAGGAGCGCGACCGCCTGCCGGGCGAGCTCGACCGCCCTCGTCGACTCGCCGGCGAGGAAGGCGTTCTCGGCGGCGCGGCGCAGGATGTCGAGCCTGGGCGCGCCGACGAGCGTCTCCGCCCTGGGCACCTCGTCCCACAGGCCGAGCACCTGCTCGAGGTCGCCGTGCGCCTCGGCGTACGCGAGCACGCCCTCGGCGGCCTCGGCGGCCCGCACACACGCCGCCAGGGCGCGCGGCCGGTCGCCGGCCTCGCCCCAGTGGAAGGCGAGCTCCGCGGTGGCCGCCGCCGAGCCCGGCTGGCCGAGGTCCGGGCGCTCGACGAGCACCTGCGCGTACGCGCGGTGGGCCTCGGCACGCTCGCGCGGCGTGAGGTCGTCGTGCACGGCCTCACGGAGCAGCGCGTGCCGGAAGCGGTACGCGTCGCCGTCGACCACCAGGAGCCGTCGAGCGACGACCGCCGCGAGCGCCGCGTCGACCTCGACGGGAGACATGTCGCCCACCGCCGCGAGGGTCGCCTCGTCGATGCGGCCGGCCGCGGCCGCCGCCAGGCGGAGCACGCGTTTGGCCTGCGCGTCCACCGACCCGGCTCGGACGACCATCAGCTCCCGGAGAGACTCGGGCATCGGGCCACCGCCGGCCGATCGGGCGGCGACCAGCTCCTCGATGAAGAACGGGTTGCCCTCGGTGCGGGCGACGACCGCCTCGACCAGCTCGGGGGCGGCGCCCTCGCCCAGCAGGTCGGTGACGTGTTCGGCCGTCTCGAGGGCGTCGAACGGGCGCAGGTCGATCCGGTCCACGTACGGGTTCCGGCGCCACTCGGCCAGGTCGGGGACGAGCGGGTGGTCCGCGTGCAGGTCGTCGGAGCGGAACGAGCCGAGCACGAACAGCCGCTGGTCCCGCAGGTTGTAGGCGATGAAGGACAGCAGCTCGCGCGTCGAGCGGTCGGCCCATTGCAGGTCCTCGAGGACGAGCACGGCGGGTCTGCGGGTCGCGATGCCCTCGAGCACCTCGACGAAGGCCTGGAACAGCCGCGGCTGACCCGCCGAGCGCGGGGCCGGCGACGCGGTGGCGCCGGGCATCAGGCGCTCGAGCGCGGGCGGGACGGGGTCGGGGAGCTCGTCGCGCTGGGTGAGATCCCGGAGCACCTGGACGACCGGGGCGAGCGGAAGCCCGCGCTCGCCGAGCGGCATGCAGCCGCCCCACGTGACCGTCACGTCGTCGCCGACCCCGGCGAGGAACTCGGCGAGCAGGCGTGTCTTGCCGACGCCGGCATCCCCGCCGACGATCGTGACCGAGGGCCGACCCTCCCTCGCCGCCTCGAGCGCGTCGCGCAGCCGCCGCAGCTCGTCGGCGCGGCCGATGAACGGCCAGGCCGAGGCATCGCGGACCATCCCGGGAGTATGCGGGGGGCGCCGACCGGCTTCCATCCGCGGACCGCCCTAGCCCGCCCGGCCGACCTGCACGCGAGCGGGTCGCTCGAGACCTCGTCGCCTTCCGAGGCGGCGAACGGACAGGGCTCGACGCGCTT
>DAIUEM010000224.1:0-4141 GCA_036845105.1 Actinomycetota bacterium
GCCCGACGCGGCGGCCTTCGACGCGGACGAGGATCTGGACATCCCGGACTTCCTGAAGAGCTGACCCGATCGCCCACGCGATCGGTTCGCGGGGCGGGGACGAGCGGGACAGAGGCGACCTTCCCCCGCCTCTGATCCGGTCCCCGCCCCCTTCTCCTTCCCGGGCGACCCCGGCGATCGGTGTGGCAGCATCGACCGCGATGGCGTTCGAGCGACGAGACATCGGCGGCGGCGTGGCGGCGCTCGTGGCCCGCGCGCTCGAGCGCGACGGCTTCCTGGCCGCCTTCCTCGAACGGACCGGAGGCGTGAGCGCGGCCCCCTTCGACACACTGAACGGCTCGTTCCAGGTCGGCGACCGGGACGTCGACGTGCGCGAGAACCGCCGACGCGTGGCGGCGGCGTTCGGGCTCGAGCGCTTCTGTGTCCCGGGCCTCGTGCACGGCACGGAGATCCTGCCCGTCGGCGCGACACGAGCCCGCGACGGGTTCGACGGACCCGCCACGCTCCTTGCCACCGCCGACGGCACCACGACCCGATCACCGGGCGTCGGGCTCGGCGCGTTCAGCGCGGACTGCGTCATCGCGATCCTTGCGGGGCCGCGCGACGGCCGGCTCGCGCTCGTCCACGCCGGATGGCGCGGGCTCGCGGCGGGGATCGTGCAGCGCGGCGCCGCCCTGTTCCCCGAGCGGCAGGAGGTGCGCGTGGCCATCGGCCCCGCGATCGGACCGTGCCACTACGAGGTCGGAGACGACGTCGCCCGCGCCGTCGAGGCGGGGTCGCCCACGAGGGCGGTCACCGACCGGAGGCGGGGCCGAACGTACCTGGACCTCGTTGGCACGTTCCGGGCGATCCTGCGCGCCGAGGGCATCCGACGCGTCGAGGACGCAGGGGTCTGCACGGCATGCGAGGACCGCCGCTTCTTCTCGTACCGGCGGGACGGCCTCACCGGCCGTCACCTCGCGCTCGCGATGCGCCTGCCCGGCTGAGTCGGTGTTGCGACTGTTCACGAGAGCAAACCGTTGTATGGTTCTGTTTCCTGATGAGCGACCGCTCACGGCAGGCCGTTCTCGCGAACCTCTCCCGGATCCGGGATGGCGTGTCACGGGCGTGCACGCGCGTGGGGCGCGACCCTGCAGAGGTCACGATCGTGGCGGCCGGCAAGACCGTCGAGTCACGGGCCCTCGGGTGGGTCGTCGAGGCGGGGATCTCGCACCTCGGCGAGAACTACGTGCGGGAGCTTCGCGACAAGCGCGCTCGGGTCGCCGGCGCGACGTGGCACTTCATCGGGACGCTCCAGCGGGGCTCGGCGCACCACGTCGCCGGGCTCGCCGACGTCCTCGAGACCGCGGTGCCCGGCCGCGCGCTCGACCGCCTCTCGCGTCGGGCCGACGCGACGGGCCGCACGCTCCCGGCGCTCGTCGAGGTCGACTTCACCCACGAGCGCTCCGGCGTGCCGCCCGAGGAGGTCCAGAGCGCGTGCGACGCAGTGGCGGAGATGCCCGGCCTCCGGCTCGCGGGGCTCATGACGCTGCCGCCGCTCACGCCCGACGCGGAGCGCGCGCGCCCGTACTTCGCGCGCCTCCGCGACCTGCTCGAACGCGTGCGCGAGCGGCATCCGGAGGCCTCCGAACTTTCGATGGGAATGTCCCTGGATTACGAGGTTGCTGTCGAGGAAGGCGCTACGATGGTCCGCATCGGTACCGCCCTGTTCGGCGAGCGGCCACCGAGGTGACAAGGGGAGGAGCGATGCCAGGCGTGTGGAAGAAGACCCTGACCTATCTCGGACTCGTCGAGGACGAAGAGTATGACGAGCTCGACGAGGTCGCCGCGCAGCCACGGCAGGCCGAGGTCCGAAGCATCCAGCGCCCGCAGCCCGTCCGCGAGGTGATGGTCGGACAGGAGCCCGAGGGCATCGTGCGGACGATCCCCTCGACGCGCCCGTCAACGGCGTCCTCGATCCACAAGTCCGAGCCGCGGCGCTTCAACGAGGCTCGCGAGATCGCCGACCGGTACAAGGACGGCATCCCGGTCATCATGAACCTGCAGAGCACCGACGACACGATCGCGCGTCGTCTCGTGGACTTCGCCTCGGGCCTGGTGTACGGCCTCGACGGCAAGATCGAGATGGTCGCGAACCGCGTGTACCTGCTGACCCCCGCGAACATGGAGGTCTCGGCGGAGGATCGCGAGCGGATCGCCGGCGCCGGCATCTACAACCAGTTCTGAGCGGATCGGCTCGGTCTCCACGATGATCGCCGCCGAGAGCGCCGTCCTGAGCGTCCTGTGGTGGGTCGTTACCATCTACATGGTCATCCTGTTCGTGAAGGTGCTCGTGTCGTGGGCGACGGTGTTCGGCTTCCGACCGCCGATCTCGGGGCCGGGGCGATGGCTCCTCGACCTCCTCGACGACGTCACCGAGCCCGTGCTGCGTCCCCTCCGCCGCATGATCCCGCCGATGCGCGCGGGCGGGGTGGGGCTCGACCTCTCGATCATCGTGGCGTTCGTTATCCTGTGGGTCCTGCAGGTCGCGTTGAGCCGCTGAGGGCCGAGGCGCGAGGGGGAGAAGCCATGCGGAGGAAGAAGTCTGAGGGCTCGGACGCGCCCGCCGGAGGACGGATCACGCCCGCCGACGTGCAACAGGTGGAGTTCCGTCTGGCCTTCCGGGGCTACAACGAGCGGGACGTGGACGCGTTCCTCGATCGCATCACCGAGGATCTGTCCGCGTACATGGAGGAGAACCAGCGTCTGCGCGCCGGCACCGCCGGGGCGCCGACCGCCTCCGCGGACCTCGCGGCGGCCAGGAGCGAGGCCGAGCGCATCGTGGCCGAGGCACGTCAGGAGGCCGCGCGCATCGTGCGGGACGCCGGGGCCCGCGCGACGGTGGGCGGGATCGGCGAGGGGGACGCGCGAGCCGCGGTCGCCCCGTTCCTGAGCTCCGAGCGCGAGTTCCTCCAGAGCCTGGGCGCGCTCGTCCAGGGGCACGCGGAGGAGGTCAAGCGGATGGTCGCCGGGCTCCGCTCCGCGGCGGAGACGGCGAGCCCGGCCGTCCAGGCCGCGTCGAGCGCCGACACGTCGGAACCCCGGTCAGCGGCGGCATCGGAGCCGGAGCAGGAGCCCGCGGCGGCATCGGCCCCCGAGACGGAGGCCGGAGCGGATGCCGCCGGAGAGCCGGAGCCGACGACCGAGGAGGAGGCGTTCGCGCCGATCAGCGTGCCCCCGGCCGAGGGGGCCGAGGCAGACGCGGACGAGCCCGTCCCGGAGCCCGCCCAGGTGCAGCTCCGCCGTGACTCCGGCGAGCGCTCGCTCCGAGAGCTCTTCTGGGGCGAGGACTGAGCCCGGATCCGTCGGAGCGCCGCCCGGCACTCCTGTACGTCGCCGCCTTCGTGCTCGTGCTCGTCTCCGGGGCCGCGCTGCTCGTGGGGATCGCTCGCGACGAGGGCGGTCCTGTCGGGCTATCGCTCACGGCGGCGGTCGCCGCCATCGTCCTGGTCTGGATCGGCGTCGTGCGCAGCTCAGGCCCGACGCAGCGTGACCGTCACCGCTGACCCGTCGATCTCGGCATCCTGACGGAGCTCGGCGTCGGGCAGCACTCCCGCCGCGACCTCGGTGGCCAGGGTCTCGCGCGCCACGGCGTCGCGGTGGGCGGCGAACGCCTCGCCGGGCTCGCCGGTCGCCTCGATCCCGAGCGCGATCCGGTCGCTCACGTCCAGGCCCGCCGCCTTCCGCGCATCCTGCACCAGGCGCACGAGCTCGCGCGCCAGGCCCTCGCGGCGGAGGTCGGGCGTGAGCTCCAGCTCGAGGGCGACGGTCAGGCCGCCCTCGGATGCCACCCCCCAGCCCTCGGGCGTCTCCTGCAGCAGCTCCACGTCGGCCGGCCCGAGCTCGACCCCGGCCACGGTCACCGGCTCACCCTGGGCGAGCGCCGATGCGATCGCCCCGTCGTCGGCCGCGAGTGCCGCGGCGACCTCCTGGACGGCGGATCCGACGCGTGGACCGAGCGTCCGGAAGTCCGGCCTCGCGCGCCAGCGGGCGAAGCCCTCTGCCGACTCGGCGAACACCACCTGCCGGACGTTCAGCTCGTCCGCGACGAGTGGGAGCAGCGGCTCGAGCGTGTCGCGGTCGCCCGGGAGGTACACGACGG
>DAIUEM010000225.1:0-4126 GCA_036845105.1 Actinomycetota bacterium
CTCAAGCGACAGCTCGCGAGGAGGGTCTTCACCACCATGCGGACATCGGCAACGATCGTCGCCGAAGCGGCGGCTTGACATAGGAGCAACCATGGACGTCGCCTACCAGGGCGAACCCGGCGCGTACAGCGAAACGGCTGTAGGCGCCGCGTTCCCCGACGCGCAGGCGATGCCGTGCGACACCGTCCGGCTGGTGTTCTCGCGGGTGACGAGCGGCGAGGCCGACTTCGGGGTCGTTCCGGTCGAGAACTCGCAGGCCGGCTCGGTGAACGAGACCTACGACCTGCTGCTGAACAGCAACCTGGTGAAGATCCGGGGCGAGGTCGTGGTCCGCGTGGACCACGCGCTGCTCGCCCCGCCCGGGGCTCGGCTGGAAGGCATCGCGCGCGCGTATTCCCACTGGCAGGCGCTCGCGCAGAGCGAGGACTTCCTCGCCGTGCACCACATCTCGCCGGTCCCGGTCCACGACACCGCGGGAGCGGCTCGGATGGTCGCTGAGGCCGGACGGCTCGACGAGGCCGCGATCGCCAGCGTCGAGGCGGCGGGGCGGCTCGGGCTCACGGTGCTCGCGGAGCGGATCCAGACGTACCCGGACAACTTCACGAAGTTCGCGGTGGTCGGCACCCGTGACGCCGGCCTCGGGGCGGCGGACAAATGCTCGTTCGTCATGGCGGTCGCGGACCGGCCCGGCTCGCTGCTGTCCTCGCTCCAGCCGTTCGCCGAGCGCGGCATCAACCTGGTCAAGCTCGAGTCGCGGCCGCGGCGCGGCGCGCCCTTCGAGTACGTCTTCTACGTGGACATCGAGCGGTCGGAGGAGGACCCGGACGTTCGGGCCGCGTTCGAGGCGGCGCGCCTCCACACGTCGATGCTCAAGGTGCTCGGCTCGTACCCAGGATCGAAAGGCCCCGTGTAGCCGGGATGGGCCGTCGGGGACGTCACGCCACGCGGGCGCGGGTCCCGTTCGGCGTCATCGTCGTCCTCCTCACGCTCGCGGTCGCCGCGGTCGTGGGCTGGTCGCTCCTCGAGCGCGACGACGGCGACGTCACGGCGGCCGGAACGCCCTCGGCGTCGCCCTCGCCGGCCGCGAGCGTCTCGCCCTCGCCGAGCCCGTCGGCGGACCCGAGCCCCACGCCGACGCCCACGCCGGGGCCCATCAACACCACGTTCGAGGGCGTCACGACGTTCCGGGGCAACGCGACGAGGACCTACTACGGCGAGGGGCCGATCCCCCGGCAGAAGCCGGAGATCCTGTGGCGCTACCCCCGGTCAGGGAGCCTGTGCAGCACCTCGTCCGTCGCGAACGAGACGAAGGAGTGGTGTGGGACCGGCTGGACGGGGCAGCCGAACGTGCTCGTCGACCGGAAGGGGCGGATCGAGGTCCGCGTGAACGCCTACGACGGCGCCTACCACTTCCTCGACGGCGAGACCGGCGAGCCCGTGCGTCCGAGCCTGCAGACGGGGGACCTCGCGAAGGGCTCCGCGACGAGCGACCCGGACGGGTACCCGCTGTACTACGCGGGCTCGCGCGACAACTACCTGCGCGTGATCGCGCTCGACCGGCGCGAGCCCGAGGTCCTGTGGCAGGTCGACGCGCAGACGAGCGTGCCGAACCCCGTGTGGAACAGCGACTGGGACGGCGCGCCGCTCGTGATCGACGACCACCTGCTCGAGGGCGGCGAGAACTCCTGGTTCTACGTGATCCGGCTGAACCGCGACTATGACCGGGATGGCCTGGTGACCGTCGACCCCGAGATCGTGTTCACGGCGCCGGGCTTCGACCAGGAGCTGATGGCGGTCCTGCCGGACAGCGATGTCTCGATCGAGAACTCGGTCGCGTTCTCCGACGGGGTCGCGTACTTCGCGAACTCGGGCGGGCTCGTCCAAGGATGGGACATCTCTCGGATCCTCCGCGGCCGCAGCGAGAGGGCAACGCGCGTCTTCCGCTTCTGGACCGGCGACGACACCGACGCGTCGATAGTGATCGACGAGGAGGGGTTCCTGTACGTGGCGAGCGAGCTCCAGCGCTTCAACACCCGAGCCGCCGAGATCGGCCAGCTCGTGAAGCTCGATCCCTCGAAGCCGAAGGACCCGCTCGTGTGGTCGTTCCCGATCGAGGAGCGCGGCGGCGATGGTCTCGGCGGCGCGTGGGCGACGCCGGCGCTCTACGGGGACATGCTGTACATCGCGACGAACTTCGGCGACCTGATCGGGATCGACCGGATGACCGGGAAGGAGCGTTGGCGGATCCACCTCGCCGGCCCCACGTGGTCGTCGCCGGTGCCGATCGACGGCGTGTTACTCCAAGGCGATTGCGGCGGAGCGCTCCACGCGTTCGACATCTCGAAGAGTCCGCGGCGAGAGCCCCGTGAGCTCTGGGCGCTGAGCCTGGGCAGCTGCATCGAGTCCACGCCCTCCGTGCTGGACGGGACGATCTGGGTCGGCACGCGCGGCGGCGGTGTCTACGCGGTGGGTCGACCGTCGGGCTGAGATCCTCGGCCCGGAGGCCCGGCCCGGAGGCGCCGGCCCGGTCAGCCCGAGACGAGGCGGAAGAACTCGACTGCCTGCTCGAACTCGGGGAGCGCCGGTAGTTGGACCGTCCGCCACATGACGAGAGCGATGCCCACGGCCACGAGCCCGACGAAGCCGAGCGTCGTGACGAGCGTCCGTTGCTGCCGTGTGCCCCATCCCTCGGCCACGAGTCCGGCCGCGAGGCCGGTGACGAACCCGCCGAGGTGTGCGCGCCAGTCGATCGAGCTGATCGAGAAGGCGAAGATCGCGTTGATCAGCAGGAGCATCGTCGCCCACCGCAGGTTCGCCGAGGCGAGCGCGAGGTGCCGTCGCCGGTAGTTGTAGGCCACGAAGGCGCCGAAGACGCCGAAGATCGCGCCGGACGCGCCGACACCGATGAGCGTCTCGGGCCCGAACGCGTAGGACGTGGCGCTCGCCACGAACCCCGTGATCACATAGATCAACACGAATCGAGGGGTCCCGAAGTCGCGTTCCACCATCGCGCCGAAGATCCAGAGCGCCCACGCGTTGAACAGGATGTGGAACAGGTTGAAGTGCAGGAACATCGCGGTGAACAGCCGCCAGAAGTCGCCGTCTGCGACGAGGAAGGGCTGGAGCGCGCCGAGGCGGAGCAGTTCCTGGCTCCTGCCGCCGCTGCCGAGCGACGCCGCCCCACCGGCCGCGATCTCGAGGACGAACACGCCGACGATCGCAACGAGCAGGACCTTCGTTGCGGTGATGCTCCGCACCGCGATGCGCCGCCCCGGTCCCTGCCGGAACTCGCGGCGGGCCTCCTGGACGCACTCGGGGCACTGGTGACCGACCGGTGCGGGGATCATGCACTCGGGGCAGATCGGGCGGCCGCACCGCGTGCAGTGCACCCGCGTCGCGACCGTCGGGTGCCGGTAGCAGTACTCGACGGAGGATGCGGGCGGCGGGGGGATCTGCCGATCCCCGGGAAGATCCATGGCGCTCATCCTACGGGCTGGCCCCGTTACGACGGTCCGGCTCCGTCAGCCGCGCGAGGGCAGCGCCTCGAGCGCGGCCGCGACCTCGTCCTCGCTCCACAGCGAGCTCCAGCGGTCGAGGATGACGCCGTCGGCGCCGATCAGGTACAGCCACGGCTCGGTCAGCTCGCCCGAGGGGAGTTGGAGCCAGTCGGTCGCGGCCTCGTTCAACGCCTGCTCCTCGTAGTCCTCCCAGACCTCGATGTGGATGAACGCCGCGCGGTCCTCGTAGCGCCCGGCCAGGTCCTGCACCATGTCGGTCACGGGCCCGCAGAACTGGCTCACGCAGTAGACCGGAGTGGCGAAGACGACGAGCGCGGGGCGTCCCTCCTCGAGCGCCCGGGCGATCGTCCACCCGTGGAGCTCGGGATCCGGGACCTCGCCGTCGATCACGGCGCGCGAGTCGATCGCCGCGGGCTCGGCGCCCCTCGTGTCGAGCGTGAGGTTCTCGGTCGGCAGGGCCGGGTCGCCCGGGGCCGGGAGCGCCGGCTCCTCGGCGACCGTGAGCGTCGCGAGCGCGGTCTGGGGGCCGACCCCTTCGACGTCGGCCGTGACCGTCACCTGCCAGAAGCCGGCGCGATCGAACGTCACGTCGCTCGCCTCGTAGACGC
>DAIUEM010000226.1:0-4103 GCA_036845105.1 Actinomycetota bacterium
CCCGGCGGACGTGATCGAGCGCTGGACTCGCTTCCCGATGGACGCCGAAGGGGTCTTCCCGGAAGCCGTCCGCGAGCGCACCGCGGTGTGGATCTCCTCGCTCGAGGAAACGACCTCCTCCTCCTACCCGGTCCTCTCCGAGATGCGACGGCTCGGCCACCGTGGCGCGTTCGCGGCCATCCCCATCGAGATCGGGAGCCGGCTGCTCGGGGCGATCGGACTGCAGTTCGCCGAAGCCCGGACGTGGCGGGAGGAGGACCGGGAGCTGCTGAGCGCGATCGCGCGCCAGTGCGCCCAGGCGTGGTCGCGTGCCGAGCTCCACGAGGCCGAGCTCGCCTCGCGGGCCGAGCTCCGCCGCAACGAGCGCCGGTACCGGTCGCTCGTTCGGGCGACGTCTGCGGTCGAGTGGACGGTCGACCCCGCGGGCGCCTTCGTCGACCCCCAACCCTCCTGGGAGGACTACACGGGGCAGACGTGGGAGGAATATCGCGGGTTCGGCTGGGCGGATGTGCTCCACCCCGAGGATCGACAGCGCTTCACGTCGCTCTGGTTCCAGGCCCGCGACGCCCGGAGGGTGTTCGAGGCCGAGGGGCGCCTGTGGCACGCGGCATCCGGCGAACACCACCACGTCGTCGCGCGGGCGGCTCCCGTGCGGGACGACCGCGGCGCCGTCGTGGAGTGGGTCGGCACCGTCGTCGACGTCCACGAGCAGCGTCTCGCCGAGGCCGCCTCCACCCAGCGCGAGCGCTCAACCCTCGCGAGCCTGGAGCTCGCGAGCGAGGGCCTCGCGTTCCTCGCCGAGGCGAGCGGGGTGCTCGCCTCGTCCCTGGTGGTCCGAGAGACGCTGCAACGGCTCGCCGACATCGCCGTGCCGCGCCTGGCGGACTGGTGCGCGATCGACGTGCTGGACGACGAGGGCCGCATCGAGCTCGTGGCCGTCTCGCACGTCGACCCGACGAAGGTCGACATGGCCCGGGAGCTCCGCCGTCGCTTCCCCAGCGACCCCGAGGCTCCGACCGGCGTCCCGGCAGTGGTGCGGTCGGGGCGGTCCGAGCTCGTGGAGGAGATCCGGCCCGAGCTGCTCGAGCGCACGATCGAGCGGAACCCCGAGCTCGGCGACCTCATCCGCGATCTCGACCTGCGCTCGGCGATGATCGTGCCGCTCCGCGTGGCCCAGCGCGTCTTCGGCGCGATCACGCTCATCTCCGCCGAGTCCCGCCGGACGTACACCGCCGAGCATCTGGCCCTCGCCGAGGACCTCGCCCAGCGAGCCTCGATCGCGATCGAGAACGGACGGCTCTACGAGGCCGAGCGGACGGCGCGTCTCGAGGAGGCGGAGGCCCAGCAGCGACTGCGGATCCTCGCCGAGGCCGGGGCCGCGATGACCGCGTCGCTCGACACGCGCGTGATCGTCGCCGCCGTCACCCGTCTCGCGGCGCGTGAGGTGTGCGACTGGGCAGCCGTGTTCCTGACCGGGCGGGGGGACAACGTCGTCGAGGCGATCGGGGCGCACCGCGATCCGGCGCTCGACGCCACGGTGCGGCGGGTCGTCACCGAGCGGTTCCCGGACCCGGCGAACCCGGACAGCCTCGTCGGCCGCGTCCTGCAGACGGGCGCGCCTGTGGTCGTCCCCGAGGTGCCCGAGGACCGCCTGGAACGCATCATGGAGGCGGGCGCCCAGCTGAGCCTCGCGAGACGGATCGGGTTCCGCTCCGTCGTCGTGGTCCCGCTCTTGGTCCGCGGGCGCACCCTCGGCGCGCTCGTCACGGTTCGCTCGGCCTCGTCGCCGCGGTTCGACGACGACGACGCGGAGCTGATCGTCGAGCTCGGTCGTCGCACGGGGCTCGCCCTGGAGAACGCGCGGCTCTACGGGGAGCGCGAGTACGTCGCCGAGACCCTCCAGCGCAGCCTGCTCCCGCCCGACCTGCCGCCGATCCCCGGCCTCGAGATCGGCGCCCGATACGAGCCGGCCTCCGAAGGCACGAGCGTCGGCGGCGACTTCTACGACGTGTTCGAGATCGACGCCGGGCACTGGGCGGCCGTGATCGGCGACGTGGTGGGCAAGGGCCCGGCCGCCGCGGCGATGATGGGCCTGGCTCGCTACACGATCCGGACGGCGGCGATGAGCGAGACGCGTCCGAGCCGGATCCTCGGGACGCTGAACGAGGCGATCCTGCGCCAGGCCGGCGATCAGCGCTTCTGCACGGCGTGCTGCCTACGGATCCTCCGCCGAGACGAGGACACGCGCGTCACCGTGTCGAGCGGGGGCCATCCCCTGCCGATCGTGCTCCGGGCCGACGGCACGCTGGGGGCGGCCGGCTCGCCCGGTACCCTGCTCGGCGTGTTCGAGGACCCGACGCTCTCGGACGACGCGGTCGACCTCGGCCCCGGCGACGCGCTCGTGCTCTACACCGATGGAGTGACGGACGAGCGACGCGGCGGGGAAGAGTTCGGCGAGCGAAGGCTTGCCGAGGTCCTCGCGAGACTCGCCGGTCGCAGCGCGCAGGAGATCGCCGACGCCCTCCTCGCCGAGGTCGTCGCGTTCCGCTCGGATCAGGCTCGCGACGACATCGCGTTGCTCGTCCTCCGGGTGTCGCCATGAGCGGGTTCGAGGTCAGATCCGAGGTCCGGAACGGGGTGGCCACCGTCGTCCTGGCCGGCGAGCTCGACCTGGCGTCCGCCCCCGACGCCGAGCGTCGACTCCTCGAGTTCGAGCGCATGGGCGTGGGCGAGATCGTGCTCGACCTGCGACCGCTCGAGTTCCTGGACTCGACCGGGCTCCGCATGGTCCTGGCCGCCGACTCCCGCGCCCGCGGGGAAGGCCGCAGGCTCTGCCTCGTCCCCGGCCCCGATCCCGTCCAGCGCGTGTTCCGGCTGGCGCTGCTCGACCATCGGCTCGAGTTCGTCGACCCGCCCAAGGAGGCCGACGATGCCTGATCTCGCCGTCCGCCTTCGCGCGGATCCGACCTCGATACGAGAGGCGCGGCGCGCCGTCGACCGCCTGGCCGGCGTCGTGGACGAGGCCGTCCTCGAGGACCTTCGGCTGATGGTCAGCGAGGTCGTCACGAACAGCGTCCGGCACGCGGGGCTCGGCGAGGCCGACCACATCGAGCTGCAGATCTCGGTCGACCGCGAGCGCGTGCGCGTCGAGGTGAACGACCAGGGACCGGGGTTCGAGCGACCGGCCGCACCCACGGCGACGGTCCGGGACTCCGGCTGGGGCCTGTACCTCGTCGACCAGCTCGCGGATGGGTGGGGAGTCACCACCGGCCGGGGCACGACCGTGTGGTTCGAGCTCTCTCGCTGACCTACGGGTTCGGTCTCGCGCGGATGCCCGCGGCCCGCCAGTAGACCTCCGGATCGCCGCGGTACCGGACCCGGATCACCGAGTTGTCCAGGAACCAGCGCTCGAGCAGCGAGCGGACGGTCTGGCGTCCGACGCCGGCTGCCTCGGCGATCTGCCGCTCCGAGAGGGCCCAGTCGTGCCCGCGCAGGACCGAACGAACGGCATCCCGCACCGATCCGCCCTGACGACCGTCCGAGCTGCCGAAGGCCGAGGGCGTGCTCGCCCGCCAGTGATCGACCGGGTCGTCGCGATAGCGGATCCGGAACACCGCCTCGGTGCGCGCCAGGTCCTCGAGCGCCGCTCGCGCCCGGCCGGCCGAGACCCCGGTTCGGCGCGCGATCTCCTCCTCGGTCATGCTTCCCTCGGTCGACCGGAGCAGACCGAGCACGCGACCTCCAAGCTCACGCATACGCGCCACCTCCCGTGCGAGGCCGTACCCGTGTCCGGCCTCTCCACACGTCGCGCGTGGGTTCCGAGCGCTCGACATCAGGGTAACCCCTTCCGAGGGTAAGGAGCGAGGAGGACCCATGGCACGGCCACATCCCGAACGCCGATCGTCGTCCGAGGCGAGCGCGGACCGAGAGGGACGAGCCCAGGAGGTGGTTCCGCGCGCGCGGCGGCGCATCGGGCTCGGGCTCGTGATCGGTCCGGCGCTCGGCGCCCTCGCCGGCCTGCTCGTGGCGCTCGCGTCCGGCGCCCCCGAGTGGGGGTTGTGGACCGCGGCCGGCGGCGGGGCGATCTTCGGCGCGCTCGGCGC
>DAIUEM010000227.1:0-4054 GCA_036845105.1 Actinomycetota bacterium
TGCTGGCGGCGGCCGACGGCACCAGCATCGTGACCGAGAACGTGTTCGAGAGCCGGTTCATGTTCGTCGACGAGCTGAACCGGATGGGGGCGGACATCCGCACCGAGGGCCACCACGCCGTGATCCGCGGGGTCGAGCGGCTGTCGGCCGCGCCGGTGCGCGCGCTCGACATCCGAGCCGGCGCCGCGATGGTCATCGCGGCGCTCGCCGCCGACGGCGTGACGCAGGTCGAGGACATGTACCACGTGGATCGCGGCTACGAGGGATTCGAGTCGAAGCTCACCGCGCTCGGCGCCGTGGTCCGCCGCGAGCGGGAGCTGTCCCCGGCGCTGTCGTGAGTCGGGCCCGCCGCGCCGGGCTCGCGCTCCTGGCGGCGCCCCTCACGGTGTTCCTTTCGGCGGCGTCCACGGTCGCGCAGGACGCGAGGCCGGCGCGCGCGTACCTGATCGACGTCCCGGGCGTGTCGTTCGAGGAGCTCCTCGGCGTCCCCGAGGTCCTTGCGCTCACGCGCTCGGGCGGCGCGGGCCTCATGCGCGTACAGGAGCCGGTCGACCCGTTCCCGCCGTATCCGGAGGTGGATCCCGGGGACATGTCCGCGATCGTCACCTGGGAGATGGACCCCTCCGCGATGGGAGGGCTCGACGTCGTCGGCGAGACGATCCGCGAGCGCGTCGAGGCCGAGGATGCCGACCGGCTCCTCGTCGTCGTCATGAGCCGGACGGGCTCGGCCGAGATGTCGGCGGAGAAGGACGAGCTCCATCCGCTCGTGATGGGGGTCGGAGCGCCGAGCGAGCTGTTCGGCGCGGAGGGGGACCCGGGGTCGCTCACCTCGGACACGACCCGGCGTGACGGCGTCGTCACGGACCTCGACGTCGAGCCGACGGTCGCCGCGTTCCTCGGCGTCGACGCGCCGGAGGACGCCGCCGGCTCCCCGATCCGGGTCGTGGACGAGCTCACGCCGTTCGACCTGCACGAGCGCTACCTCGCGCAGCGCCGGATGTACGTGCCGATCGGCACGGCGGCGGCCCTGTACGTCACGCTCGCCGGGCTGCTCGGGGCCGTCTTCGTCGCGCTCGGGTCGCGGGTGCCCGAGCTCGCGCGACGGGTCGTCGGGTGGGCGTGCCTGTCGGCGGCTGCGCTCGGGACGGGGCTGCTCGCAGCCGGGCACCTGCCGCAGCTCACGTACGCGGCCGCGCTCCCGTTCGTCGCGATCGTGACGGTCTTCGGGACGATGGCGTTCTCGCCGCTCGAGCGCCGGAGCGCCGTGTGGGTCCCGGCCGGGATCGGCGTGGGCGTGCTGACCTTCTTCGCGGTCGAGGCGGTCCTCGGATGGGGCGCCATCCTCACGCCGCTCCTCGGCGGCTCGCATCTGGACGGCGGCCGGTTCTACGGGCTGCCGAACGTCGCGATCGGGCTGCTGGTGGGCGCGTCCCTGTGGGTGGCGCAGCGGTTCCCGACGTGGACGGGCGTCGGGGTCATCGTGCTCGTCGCGCTCCTCGCGAGCATGCCGTACCTCGGCGCGAACCTCGGCGCGGGCGTCACGCTGTTCGCGACCGCCGGGCTGTGGCTCGCGGTCCGCGAGCGTCACCGTCTCGGGCCCTGGAAGGGCGTGGGGGTCGTGGCGCTCGCCGTCGCCGGCGGAACCGCGATCGTCCTGCTCGCCCACTGGGTGTCGCCGCTGCCGACGCACGTCACCCGCTTCGAGGAGACGTCCCGTGGTCTCGCCGGCATCCGGGACACGTTCGTCGACCGGCTCGGCATCGGCGTCGACCTGATCCGGCGGAACCCGGCCGCCCTCGTCCCCGTCCTGGGGCTCCCGCTGGCGCTCGTCGTTGCCCTGCGGCCGCCCGCCGCCATCGCCGCGACGTTCGAGCGCTGGCCTGCGTGGCGCGACGCGGTGCTCGTCTGTCTGCTCGCCGGGATCGTCGCGTACGTCGCGAACGACACGGGAGCCGCCGCGGCCGGGTTGGCGTTCGGCCTCGGGCTCGGGGGCATGCTCGGCGTGTCGCTCCTGGCCGGACCAGGGAAGATGGTGGAACCGTGAGCACCGGACCGATCCCGCCTCGACCCGACGCGCTGCATCCGATGCCGGCCCCCCCGGCGCCGGTGGCGGGTCCGGTGCGTGGCCTCGCCGGCCGCCCGAAGGCCACGTGGCCGTGGTGGGAGGCCCTGCTCGTGTACGTCGGCGCCTTCTTCGTCGGGGGGATCGCCGCCCTGCCCGTCATCGAGATCGTCGGGGACGACGATCTCGGCTCGATCGTGGCCACGGTGGTCGCGGCCCTCGCCATCCTCGGGATCCTCGTGTTCTGGTTGCGCCGACAGCACCCGCGGTGGCTCGACGTGCTCGGCTTCCCGCGGCGCTGGTTCCCCGACGCGCGTGCGGGCGCGATCTTCGGCATCGGTCTCTACGTCGTCATGGTCTTCGTCGTCGGCGCGCTCCTCGTGCTGCTGTTCCAGACGCTCTCGGGCGAGGGGGTCGAGACGCCTGAGCAGGTCTCCCAGGGCCTCCCCCCGATCGGCGTCGCGACGACGGTCCTGTACGCGGTGGTCCTGGCTCCGATCGGCGAGGAGATCTTCTTCCGGGGCGTGCTGTTCCGGTCGATCCGAGACCCCTACGGGTTCTGGGCGGGCGCGCTCGGGTCCTCGGCCGCGTTCGGGCTCATCCACTACATCCCCGGCCCGGCGCTCGACAGCCTGCTGCTGATGACCGTGATGGTGTTCACGGGTCTCGGCTTGTCGTACATCTACGAGCGGCGCGGGTCGATCGTGGCCCCGATCGCCGCACACATGACCTTCAACGCGATCGGGCTGATCCTGATCTACGGGATCGGGTGAGGCGGAGGAGGCGAACGGTGGCGGTCTTCCCCAGCGACGAGTGGCTCCGGATCTACCGGGAGCGCATCAACGGGTCGCCCGATTACCGGGAGGCCGCGGCAGACTGGGAGGGCGACATCGCGTTCGTCTTCGAGGCCGAGCCGAACAAGGGCGTCCCCGAGGACCTGTGGGCGTGGATGGACCTGTGGCACGGGGAGTGCCGCGATGCGCACATGTTCGTCCCCGACGGCGAGGTCACGGCACCGTACGTCATCCGAGCCCCGTACACGCGGTGGAAGGACGTGCTCCGCGGGGACCTCGACCCGGTGAAGGGGATGATGCAGGGCAAGCTGAAGCTCCAGGGCGACCTGCCGACCATCATCCGTTACGTCCGGGCAGCCAACGAGCTCGTGCACCTCACGATGAGCGTGCCGACGGAGTTCCTCGACGAGGCGCACGCACGGTAGGCTGAGCGGCCGGCAACCGGGAGGGGCGCGTGCGGGCGGTCGTGTACGAGGACGTCGGCAGGGTCGCGGTCGCGGACGTGTCCGATCCGGAGCTGGTCGAGCCCGACGACGCGGTGATCCGCGTGACGCTCTCGGCGATCTGCGGCTCGGACCTGCACTTCTTCCACGGCAAGGCGCCGCTCGACCGGGGCGAGCAGATCGGGCACGAGGCGGTCGGCGTCGTCGAACGCGTCGGACCCTCGGTCGAGCGCGTCCGTCCCGGGGACCGCGTCGTGGTCTCGTTCGTGATCGCGTGCGGGACGTGCTGGTTCTGCAAGGCCGGGCAGACGCAGCTCTGCGAGGACTTCCGGAACCTGGGCGCGGGGATCCTCGGCGGCGACCTCGGCGGCGCGCAGGCCGAGCTCCTGCGCGTGCCGCACGCCGATACGAGCCTGCTCGCGCTCCCCGCGGGGCTCGACGACGAGCGAGCGCTGTTCCTCGGCGACATCCTCACGACCGGTGTCTACGGGGCGCGGGTGGGCGACGTCGGCCCGGGCGACACGGTGGCGGTGGTGGGTGCGGGACCCGTCGGATTCTTCGCGATCCAGGCGGCGCTCGCGCGGGGCGCAGGACGCGTCCTCGCGCTCGACCTGCTGCCCGACCGACTCGCGCTCGCGGAGCGCGTCGGCGCCGAGCCCGTGGACGTCGGCTCGACCCATCCGCAGATGGCCGACGTCGAGCGCACCGGCGGCCGCGGCGCCGACGTGGTGATCGAGGCCGTCGGCCACCCGTCC
>DAIUEM010000228.1:0-4041 GCA_036845105.1 Actinomycetota bacterium
CGTACGCGGTCATGAAGAACGTCGCGTTGCCCTCGACGAGGGCGATCGCGGCGCTCGCGGCCTCGTCGCGACAGGACGTGAGCAGCACGTCGATCCGCTCGAGCCCGAAGTTCTGGTCGTCGATCGCGTGCGTCAGCTCGTGGGCGAGCGTCACGCGCTCGTACGGCGAGGGGTCCTGGGTCCCGATGAACACGAGCTCGCCGGTGAGCGTGTCGTAGTAGCCGATCACCTGCCCCGACGCGAACCGCTCGAGCTCGTCGCGGATGCTCGTCCCGGGCGGGATCACGCCGATCGTCTGCCATGCGCGGCTCCGCCGCGCGAGGAGATCCTTCGGGTACGAGTAGTCGAAGGAGTCCTCCAGGCCGTCCACCAGCTCGGCCCGGGTCGCCGAGTCGGCCACGACCCGCTCGGTGAAGCTCAGACCGCGGAGCTCCTCGACGGCGCGCTGGACCTCGGCGATCGCGTCCGGGGTGGGGCCCTCGGCGGGCGGGGGCTCGCTGCCGGGCGGCGGCCCGTAGTCGCAGAGCTCCGCCATCGCCGCGGCGGCCGAGCCCTCGTCCTTGGTCGGCGTCGAGGGCGTCTCGCGCACGCTCGGCACCGACGTCGGCGACGGCGTCCGAGCGCCCACGTCGTCCCCGCTCCCCTGGCACGCGGCGCCGACGACGACCATCGCGAGCACCACGGCGACCATCCGCGCCGGCCTCATCCGACGGACCTCCGGAGCAGGAGCAGGGCGAGCACGGCCAGGACCGCCGCCCCGCACGAGAGCGCCGCCGAGATCCACAGCATCGTGGTCTCCTGGAGCTCGTCGAGCATCGCGGCGCCCAGGAACACGCCGGCCACCAGGACGAGCACGAACGCGGCTCCGTAGAGACCGAGCGACGCGCTGCCGGGTCGGGGGCGGTCGGTCACAGACGCTCCCGCAGGTACGGGACGAGGTTGTCGACCGGGATCCGGTCCTGGCTCATCGTGTCGCGCTCGCGGACCGTGACCTGCCGGTCCTCGAGCGTGTCGAAGTCGACCGTCACGCAGAACGGCGTCCCGACCTCGTCCTGCCGCCGGTAGCGCCGGCCGATCGAGCCGGCGTCGTCGAAGTCGCACATCCACTCGGTCTTGACGATGTCGAACACCTTCCTCGCGTCCGGCACCAGCTGGTCGTTCCTCGAGAGCGGCAGCACGGCGACCTTCGTCGGCGCGAGGTCCCGGTGGAGCGCCAGGTACACGCGCTTCTCGGTGCCGCCCTTCGCCGTCGGCGCCTCCTCCTCCCGATACGCGTCGATCAGGAACGCGAGCGCACAGCGGTCGACGCCGGCCGCCGGCTCGATCACGTACGGGTGGTAGCGCAGCTCCTTCTCCTGGTCGAAGTACGTGAGGTCCTGTCCCGAGAACTCCTCGTGCTGCTTGAGGTCGAAGTCGGTGCGGTTCGCGATGCCCTCGAGCTCGCCCCAGTCGGTGAACGGGTAGCGGTACTCGACGTCCACCGTGCGCTTCGAGTAGTGCGACAGCTCCTCCTTCTCGTGGTCGCGCAGGCGGAGGTTCTCGGGCCGGATGCCGAGGTCCAGGTACCAGCGCTGGCGCTCGGCGATCCAGTACTCGTGCCACTCCTCGTCGGTGCCGGGCTCAACGAAGAACTCCATCTCCATCTGCTCGAACTCACGCATCCGGAAGATGAAGTTCCCCGGCGTGATCTCGTTGCGGAACGACTTGCCGACCTGCGCGATGCCGAACGGCACCTTCTTGCGCGCCGCCGCCTGGATCTGGACGAAGTCCACGAACATCCCCTGGGCGGTCTCCGGACGCAGGTACACGGCGTTGTCCTCGTCCGGGACCGGGCCCATGTGGGTCTTGAACATCAGGTTGAAGTTCCTCGGGTCCGTGAACTCGCGGTGCCCGCAGTTCGGGCACCTCGGGCCGGCGTGCATGTCGATCGAGGTCTCGTCCTCCTCGTGGCCGGACTGGGGCGCGTGGAAGCCCTCGAGGTGGTCGGCCCGGAAGCGCTGATGACAGTTCATGCACTCGACGAGCGGGTCGGTGAACACCTCGAGGTGCCCGCTCGCCACCCAGACCTTCGGCGACATGATGATCGCCGCGTCCAGGCCGACGACGTCGTCACGGAGCTGGACCATCGAGCGCCACCAGGCTCCCCGGATGTTCCGCTTCAGCTCGACCCCGAGGGGCCCGTAGTCCCACGACGAGCGTAGGCCCCCGTAGATCTCGCTGGACTGGAACGCGATCCCCCGGCGCTTCGCGAGGGAGGTGATGGCCTCCATGAGGTCGGCCACGGTCTTCGTCTCCTCTCCCGGCCGCTGGCGGCGGCCGCTGGCGTGCGCTCAAGTGTACGGGTCGAGCCCGCATCCGAGATGGCCGGTAGCCGGGGCGTGATGCCCGGGAGGGTCAGTCGCGGGGTTCGTCGATCCCGCCGAACCGGCGCGAGCGCTTCTGGAAGTCCCGGATCGCCTCGTAGAGATGCTCGCGGTTGAAGTCCGGCCACAGCACCGGGGTGAAGTAGAGCTCCGAGTACGCCGCCTGCCACAGGAGGAAGTTGCTGAGCCGCTCCTCGCCGCTCGTCCGGATGATCAGGTCGGGGTCGGGCGTGTCCGGGTGGTAGAGGCGGCGGCCGATCGACTCGGGTCCGAGCTTCTCCCCCTTCAGCCGGCCGGCATCGTGGTCGGCGAGGAGCTTCTTCACGGCGTCGGCGATCTCGACGCGGCCGCCGTAGTTGAACGCGATCGTGAGCGTCATGCCGGTGTTGCGCTTCGTGAGCTCCTCGGAGATCTGCATCTCCTTGAGGACCGAGCGCGGCACACGCCAGTCGCGTCGTCCGAGCCACCGGACGCGCACGTTCATCCGGTTGAGCTCGTCGCGGCGGCGGCGGAGCAGCCCGCGGTTGAAGCCCATGAGGTAGGCGACCTCGGCCTTCGGGCGGTTCCAGTTCTCGGTCGAGAACGCGAACATCGTGATCCACCCGAGCCCGAGCTCGTTCGCGCCGACGACCGTGTCCCACATCGCGGCCTCGCCGGCGGCGTGGCCCTCGGTCCTGGGCAGGCCCCGCTGCGTCGCCCACCGGCCGTTGCCGTCCATCACGATGCCGACGTGCCGCGGCAGGCGGTCGAGGTCGAGATCGGTCAGGTACGTGCTCACGGCGCGAGGCTCCTCGCCAGCATCGGCAGGCTCTTCATCCGGCGCTCCAGGTGGTACTCGGCGAACCCGAACAGGAGGGCGCGCGCCTCCCTCCGTACCCTGGTATCGGTCGAAAGGGCGCCGGCCTCGAGCATCCCGCTCCCGCCGAGCTCGGACAGGAACGCCAGGGCCTCGGCGGAGACGCGTCCGGCGTCGGGCGCCGCGTGCTCCACGCACACGCCGCCGCCCTGCGCGCTCGAGAACAGGGGCGGGTCCGGGCGGCCGCACTCGGCGCAGCCCGTGAGGCTCGGGTGGAACCCCGAGAGCGAGAGCAGCTTCAGCAGGAAGGACTCGGCGACCGCGGACGGATCGGTCGGCACGGCGTCGAGCGCCCGGAGACCGCCGATGAGCAGCAGGAACAGGCGGACGTTGCGCTCGTGCTCCTCGGCCACCTTGTCGGTGGCCTCGAGCATCGTCTCGGCGGCCGCGAACAGGCCGAGGTCGCTGCGGATCGGCAGGAAGGGGCTGATGATCTCGGCCTGGCTCACGATGTCGAGGGAGCCTCTCCCCCGGTAGAGCATGAGCGAAACGTGCGTGGTGGGCTCGAGCCGGGCGCCGAACCGGCTCGTCGTCTTGCGGATGCCCTTCGCGACGGCGCGGACCTTCCCCGAGCCCTGGGTCATCACGGTGACGATCTTGTCGGCCTCGCCCAGCTTCGCGGCGCGCAGGACGACGCCCTGTTCCTTGTAGAGGGGCATCGCCCGCATCGTAGCGCCCGGCACCGCCCGCCCCGCCGCATCGATGTTGCGGATGTGTGGAGGTTGCGCGGGGCCCGAGCGACGCCGGGTCGTCCCGTCAGGCCCCGATCGGGTGCCAGACCGTCTTCATCTCCATCAGCGCCGTGATGTCGTACGGGCTCTG
>DAIUEM010000229.1:0-4007 GCA_036845105.1 Actinomycetota bacterium
TCGCCCCGCGGCAGCGCCCGGTCGAGCACCCCTCGCGCGACCTCGCGGATGAAGTCCTCGTACCGCCCGACCGCCCGCGCCGAGAACCGCTTGTTGCAGATGTTCCGGAGCTCGCGGTGGCGGGGCGGGTCGGTCTCGAGCATGGTCTTCCGGACCTGCAGCTGGCGCTCGTCGAGCTCCTCGAGCGAGACCGCCCCGGTCTCCGAGGAGTACGTCTGCCAGTCCATGTGGACGGCGACGAGGTCGTCGTAGCGCGTGACGGCCCAGAAGCCCGAGTTCGGCGGGGCCTCCTCGTGCCACACGACCGGCGCGCGATGGCGGAGCTCGTCGAACCACTCGAACGGGATCCGCTCTACGTAGGCGTCCGGGTCCGACAGGTCGATCCCGGTCAGGTCGGTGTCCGTCGTCACCACGCTCACGTGGTCGTGCCCTCCTCCGCGTGTGGGCGAGGGGCGTAGTTTGGCACCGAACGACCCGAGCGGGCAACGGGAACGGGGCGCGCCGCGTGGGCGCGCCCCGCCCGGTGAGGTCCGGTGGGGGTTGGACCTCAGGTCTTCGGAGCCATCTCGCGCATGTCCCACGGGAACCCGAACGCCGGCATCCGCTCGACGAACGGGTCCGGGTCGAACGCCTCGGGGCCGAGCACGCCCGCGCCGGCCCAGATCCCCTCGGCGAGGAGCTCCATCCCGATGACCGCGTTGACGGCCGTCTGCCACACGACGGCCTGCACGCCGAACCGCTCCATCGAGGTCTGGTTGTCCGTGACCTGATAAAGGTAGACCTCGCGCGGCTCGCCGTCCTTCTCGCCGCGGACCCACGTCCCGACGCACGTCTTGCCGTGCATCCGGTCGCCGAGGTGCGCCGGGTTGGGCAGGACCGCCGCGAGGACGTCCCGGGGCGCCACCTTCACGCCCTGGACGTCGACGAGCTCCTTCGAGTCCAGGCCGAGCAGCTCGATCGTCTTGAGGATCTGGATGAACCGCTCGCCGAGGCCGTACTTGAACGTCACCCGCCCCACGTCGAGCCAGCGAGGCACGAGGAGCACCTCCTCGTGCTCGACGTTGACGCACTCGACGGGGCCGATGCCCTCGGGGAACTCGAACACCTCGGGGTCGCTGAAGGTCTCGGTCGTGAACCAGCCCCGATCCCGCTCGTACACGACCGGCGGGTTCAGGCACTCCTCGATCGTGGTCCAGGTCGAGAAGTCCGCGGCGAAGGCGTGCCCCTCGACCTCGAGGTTCCCGCCGTCACGGACGCCGATCTCGTCGATTCGGTCGAACAGGTGCTTGCGCGCGTAGGCGGCGAACACGTCGGACATGCCGGGGTCGGCTCCCATGCCGACGAGCGCGAGCAGGTCCTTGTCCTCCCAGCGCCGCGCGCGCTCGAACTGATAGTCGCCGAGCTTCACGGCCGGGAGGCGGTACGGATCCGCTGGGTGGCGTCGGGACAGCGTGAGCGCCATGTCCATGTACGTGGCGCCGACCTGGAAGGTGGCCTCGAAGACGGGCTCGTTGAAGTTGGGGGCGACGGCGTTCATCACGAGGTCGACGCCGTACCGGTGCGCGAGCCGGACCACCTGCTCGTCGTCCGCGGCGTCGACCCACTCGACGGGGAAGCGGGCGTCGTCGCCGAGCCGGCGCTGGACCTCGTGGGCGCGCTCGAGGCAGAAGTCCGCGAGGACCATGCGCTCGACGAACGGCCGGTCCTTCGCGAGGAGCGCGATGGCCTCACCGACGCCGCCGACGCCCACCAGCAGCACCTTCATGGCCTCGCCCCCTCTCGGCGTCGATCCGGGAAACGTCCGAGGTCATCGTGAGCGGGATCGGCGTTCGGCGTCCGGGCCACCGGTCCCGCCTCGGTGGGGGCGGACGGCGCCCCGGACCTCAGACGAACCGCGCGAGCAGGCGGACCGTGGCCCCTCCCTGGACGGTGAAGGGCAGGACGAGGGCGTAGCAGCTCCCGGCCCACGACCGGTCGGTGCGCCACCGGAAGCGGTACTGGCCGTTCACGACGCGGAAGTCGGGGCCGACGGAGATCGCGGTGGTGCGCAGGGCCGCCGCCGAGACCCCGGAGCCACAATCGATCGGCTCGGCGTACGGGGCGCCAGGCTCGAGGATCTCGCCCAGGTCCCCGCCCAGGTCGAAGCGCAGGTCCGCCGGCTGGCCGGCGCGGAGGGTCGCCACCTCCGGGGGAAGCAGGATGCGCCCGTCCCACGAGGCGAACACCACGTAGTCGTGGACGATCGTCGTCGTGTTGCCGGCGCCGTCGGTCGCGGTCACCTCGAAGTGCCGGACGCCGGGGGAGGACGTGTCGAGCGTGCCGCCGTCCGGGACCGTCCCGGCGCACGACGCGATGCCGGAGCCGCCCGTGTCGGCGCAGGTGTACGAGACGTGGACCGTCTGGCCGACCAGGTAGGCCCCGCCGCTCGCCGGCCGCCCGATGTCGACGGTGGGCGCCTCGGTGTCCGGACCCGCGAGCTCGAGGCGGGCGATCGCCGAGACGGACGACTGCGTGAACCACAGGTTGCCGTCGGGACCGGCCGTGAGCCCGTGCGGCCCGCTCCACCCGGTCGGCGGCGCGTACTCGGCGATCGTGCCGTCCGACGCGATCCGCGCGACCTTGCCGGCCGCGCGCTCGGCGAACCAGACAGCGCCGTCGGGCCCGACCGCGATCCCGACCGGGTCGCTGCTCGGCGTGGGGATCTGCAGCACGCTCACCGCCCCCGACGGCGTGATGCTGCCGACGCTGTTCGTCCCCGGGGCCGTGAACCACAGGTTGCCGTCGGGACCCGCCGCGATGCCGCTCGGCAGGCTGCCACCGGGGAGCGGGTACTCCACGACGCCACCGTCCGTCGTGTCGATGCGTCCGATCCTCGACACCCGCGTCTCGGTGAACCACATCGCGCCGTCGGGCCCCAGGACGATGTCGGTCGGCCAGCTGTTGTTGCTCGGGATCGGGTACTCGGTCACGGAGCCATCCGTCGCGATCCGGCCGATCTTGTTGGCCCCGTACTCGGTGAACCACATCGCGCCGTCGGGCCCGAGGGCGATCCCCATCGGCATCGCGTCCGTCGTGAGGCCGCCGTACTCGGCGATCACACCCCCCATGTCGATGCGTCCGATCGAGTCGGTCACCTGCTCCGTGAACCACATCGCCCCGTCGGCGCCGAGGGCGATCGACGTCGGGCCGCCGCCACCGCCGGCGGGCAGCGGGATCTCGATCAGGTCGCCGGACGTCGTGATCCTGCCGATGCGGTCGGCGCCACGCTCCGCGAACCACAGCGCGCCGTCGGGTCCCACCGCGATGCCGGTGGGCGATCCGCCGGGGACCGTGGGCCATTCCGTGATGTCGCCCGCGCCGGCGCCCGCCCAGGACGTCCCGGCGAGGACGAGGGCGAGCGTCGCGATCAGCGTGGCGATGTGCATCCGGGCAGACCTGCGCACGGCGAACCCCTTCCTCGTCGGGGCGAACGCGTCCCTTGCAGCAGGTATCGGCCGCGAGCGGCGCCGAACTCGATGCGACGAAGGGCGCGGCCTGCGCTCCCCCGGATGGGGGACCGTCCGCCGTCCTGCTCAGAAGAAGGGCGTGTAGTACTCGAGCTCCCAGGGCGTGATCTCGGTCGTCGAGGTGTCCTCGACCGCCGCGACGTACCGGTCCCATTCGGCCCGCTTGAGCATCGTGAAGGCGGTCACGAGCCGGGGGCCGAGCGCCTCGACGATCTCCTCGTCGCGCTCGAGCGCCTCGAGCGCGTCCGACAGCGTCGCCGGGACGTGGGCCGAGGCCACGGGGTCCGCGCCGACCGGCTGGGCGTCGGGGTTCTCCATCTCCGCCTCGACGCCGAGCCGACAGGCGTGCAGGAGCGCCGCTGCGGCGAGATAGGGGTTCGACGCCCCGTCGGGGACGCGGTTCTCCAGCCGCGTCGACGGCCCGCGATCGGGAGCGATGCGGATCGCGACCGTCCGGTCGTCGTGGCCCCAGTTCGCCCAGTAGCCGTTCATCATGTCCGG
>DAIUEM010000230.1:0-3915 GCA_036845105.1 Actinomycetota bacterium
GTCGGGCGTTCCCGTTCGTGCTGTTCCGGGCTTGGAAGGTCGCGAACGGCCTCGTGACCGAGGAGGTCCGGTTCATCGACCCCTCGGGCAGGACGGTGCACCGCTGGGGTCCGGAGGCCCGCAAGATGAAGGGCTCGATGGATCTCACTGCCGAGACCGACGTGATCGAGGACGCCACGTTCCAGACGACCGGCACGCACATCGTGTCGTTCATCGTCGACGACGAGATCCTCGGCGAGATCGAGATCCCCGTGTACGTGCAGCAGGCCCCCACGAAGCTCCCGAAGGAGACCGAGGACGGCCTGAAGAAGTCCGACGTCATCTGGGTCGGCGTCGATCACGGCGGTCGGCGGAAGTCCATCCCCGCATGGTTCGCGTACAAGAACGGCCGGATCCTCGTGCTCTCGCAGCGCGAGCCCAGTCCGGACGAGCAGACGGTCCCCGGCGTGCCCGGCGCGCACGAGTTGATCGTCACGACCCGTCGCAAGGGGCGCGACACGTCGCTCGAGGAGTTCCCCGTGTCCGTCCGGCTGCTGGAGGGCCCCGAGTGGGAGGAGGCCGCGAAGGCCCTCGCCGACCGGCGGCGGAGCCGCGTCGGCGCCCCCGAGGAGTCGATCGCCCGCTGGCGCGGCTCCTGCGAGATCGCGGAGCTCACGCCCGTCGTGCCGGCGTGAGCCCGCCGGGTCCCTCCCGGGACCCGGCGGACCCAGCTACCTCCGTTACGGCACCGCCACCGGGCAGGCGGTGGCGCCGCTCGTCGTGCAGACGATCCGTCCCTGCAGCTGCGGGGACAACGGGGTGTTCGCCGAGATGTGGTCGGCGAGCACCTGCTCCATGATCGCCTGGGTGGTGCCTCGGCTGTAGACGTTCGGGTACCCGTCCCCACCGGTCGCCATGAAGTCGTTCTGGGCGATCGTGTAGGTCGAGGCCGCCGTCAGGTCGACCGGCGCCCCCGTGCAGGAACCGTCCGCCGCCTGCCGGACCGCGCCCAGGACGCGGCTCCCGACGGGCGCCGAGATGTCGTATGTGAAGCACAGCCCGGACACCTGAGGGAACTTCCCGTTCGCCGCCGGCATCGCCGAGACCCCGTTCTCCAGGTACGTCTTCAGCTCGGCGCCGTCGATCGTCACCGTGAACACCACGTTGCCGAACGGCAGCACCGCCAGCGACTGCCCCCTCGTGATCGGGTACGGGGGCGGGGTGAAGGCCGGACAGAAGTCGCCGTCGACGTCCGGATCCGGACACGTGAGATCGGCCCGCAGACCGCCCGAGTTCGTGATCGCGAAATCGGTGTTGTAGGTCGTGCGGAGCGCGTCGGTCGTGAGGTCGCCGATCAGCGACTCGCAGAGACGTCCGTCGGCACGGCCGCAGGAGTCGGCGCGCGGGATCTTGACCGACGACTCGCCGATCACCGTGCTCAGAACCGGCGCGAGCTTGGCGTTCAGGTCGTCGATGAGCGCCTGGATCTTCGGGTCCGGCGTGACGCCGATGTTCCACGGCTTGTGGAAGTCGGCCGTCGAGTAGACGACGTCGTCGGTCCCTCTGTGCACGACGAGCCGGATCCTCGTGAACCGCTGCCCCGAGTTCGGGCTCTCGGCGACGAGCACGCCGCCGCTCGTGCGGGCGATGTACTGGGCGTGCGTGTGCCCGCCGAGGACCGCGTCCACGCCGGGCAGACCCTCCGCGAGGGTCATCAGCGGCCCGGTCGGGTTCGTGACGCTCGTCCCGTCTCCACCCATGTGACCGACGGCGACGATCGCCTCGACGCCCATCGCCTGCAGCTTCGCGACCTCGGCGTTGATCGCCGCGGCCGGGTCCGTGACCATGAACGGGTCGAGGTACCCGGGGAAGATCAGCGACTCGAGCTCGGGCAGCGTGTAGCCCACGATCCCGAGGTCGAAGTCGTCGAACTCGATGAGGTGCGACGGCTTCCACTGCGCCGGGTACTCGCCCGTGCTCTCGAACACCACGTTCGAGGCGAGGTACGGGAAGTTGGCCATCGGGATCAGCTCGTGCCGCAGGTACGCGGACCCGCGGTCGAAGTTGTGGTTCCCGAGGGTGTCCACCGAGATGCGCAGCTTGTTGAAGACACGCATCGTGGGCTTGTCACCGAAGAAGTTCGAGATCGGCGGGCTGGCCCCCACGGCGTCACCGCCCGTGAGCCGGAGCGTCCGACCCCGCGCGTCCGCCTTGTACCAGTCGAACCACGGCTTCAGGTAGGCCGCTCCCCCGATGCCGAAGGACGGACCGAGCGTGTCGGCCGCCTGCGACAGCGGCGTCAGCTGACCGTGGAAGTCGCTGATGTACAGGAGCGTGACCTCCTTCACGCCGCCGCCCCCGCGGACCATCGGGTAGAGGATCTTGCCCCGCGCGTTCAGCGGGCCGGGGATCCCCATCAGGTACGCCACCGTTGGGGCGACGTCGATCGCCCGGACGCCGGCGAGCGGGCTCCGGTCCCGGATGCCCGGCCCGGCGGCTACGAACGTGGCGTGCATGTTGACGTTGTCGGCGAGGTTTACGGTCTCGGGCAGGAACCCATGCTGCCCGAAGAACTGGCTGAACGCGATCGTCGTGCCGAACGTCGCCGCGTCGAACTGGTACGGCGGCTTCAGCACGACCACCACGTCGCCGCTGCGGTTCGGGTGCAGCGAGTCCGAGCCGTCGACGTTGCGGAGCTCCTCCTTCTCCATGATCGTCAGGACGACCTCGGCGCCCGGGTTGTCCGGGTCCTCGAGGTTCGAGAACGCGTCGATCACCGCGGTCCGGACCTGCTCGTACGTCGTGCCTTCCGGCAGCTCGGTGTTGACGTAGATCTGGGCCGTGCCGCCCGCCCAGCAGGCCTTCGCGAGGTTGATCGCGCCGGTGCCGGAGCCGGACCGGCAGTTGCTGAACACCTCGGTCGTCGCCCCGGTGTCTCCGGTGGCCTGCAGACCCGCGTCGAACAGGACCTTGCCGGCGTTCACGGCTCGCCACTGCGCAGCGAACCCGTGGTCCGAGGTCGCGATCGTGGTCGGGTTGCCGCCCATCAGCCCCCTGCCGAGCGCGAGCGTCGCGTCGGCCTCGGCGTAGGCCTCACGGATGAAGCCGTCCGCCATCTGGGGCGTGATGACCTCGCCGTACGACGTGTAGCTGTTGTAGTGGGGGTTCGGGACGCCGTTCACCGACGGGGTCATCAGCCCAAGGAACATGTGCGAGAACTCGTCGGTCGCCGGGTTCCCCATCATCAGCAGGTCGGCGTCGTAGCCCATCCCCGGGACGCTCCCGCCGTCCACGGTCGGGACGGGGTCGGTGCCCAGGATGTAGTTGAGGTACGCGAAGTGCGCGTCGCTCCACATCAGGCCCTGCTCGACGTACGTCTCGGCGTCGACCAGGCCCGACTCGAAGATCGCGTAGTCCGCGGCCGTCGAGCTCGGGAACAGCCGGTTGAGGTCGTCCTCGAAGTCGCCCGGGTAGCCGCAGCCGGTGCAGGTCGCCACGGCCCGCGTGACCGAGGAGAAGAACAGGCTGAACTCCGACAGGTCGGGCTCGAACAGCATCGACTTCACGAAGAACCCGCCGGTCTTCCCCGCCGGGTTCGCGAGCACGACCTTGACGTCCGCCCACTCGTCCTCGGACAGGTCCGCGACGGCCGCCGCGCCGTCCTTGCCGGCGGCGTTCGGAACGATCAGCACGCCGTCGTAGTTGACGGTTGCGTCGTCGGTCGAGTCGTAGACGTAGAAGTCATACTGGTCGTTCGCGATGACGGGCGTGCCGCTGCTCGTGTACGACCCGATGTCGAACGTCCCCTGCTTCGCCGAGCTGAACGTCGCGGGCACGTTGCTCCAGCCCGCGGCGTCGGCGCGGTCGAACCGCTGGTACTGCACGCCGAACGCCTGCGCGCCGGCCGGCTGGCCGGGCACGTCCCAGTTCGTCCAC
>DAIUEM010000231.1:0-3915 GCA_036845105.1 Actinomycetota bacterium
ACCGGCGCGCGAGGACCACGCGCCCGGCGACGGACACGCGGTCCTCGGTGCGGGCGTCCGGCTCGAGGTCCGCGTAGCGCTCGTGGAGCTCGCCGGCGTGCGCGTCGGGGTCGAACCCGAAGGCGAACGGCTCGATGCCGCTCGCCCGCAACCGCTCGAGGCTCTCCCGCCGTGCGCGGAGGACCTCACGCTCGCGCCCGCCCGCCTCCTCAGGCATCGTCGACCCCGACGTTGCGCTCGAACACCAGGCGGAGCCCCTCGAGCGTCAGCCACTCGTCGTGGTGATCGATCGTCCGACAGTAGGGCACGAGGAGCGGGGCCAGCCCTCCGGTCGCGACCACCGTCGCGCGACCACCGAGCTCGCCCCGCATCCGTTCGACCATGCCGTCGGTCTCGGCCGCGGTCCCGTACACGAGCGCGGACTGGATCGACTCGACGGTGTTCCTCCCGATCGTCGACCGTGGGGGCTGCACCTCGACCTGCGGCAGCCGTGCGGTCGATGCCGAGAGCGCGGCGTTGGAGATCTGCGCGCCGGGCGCGATCGCACCACCCAGGAACTCCCCGCTCTCCGAGACGACGTCGTACGTGGTCGCCGTCCCGAAGTCCACGACGATGACCGGGCCGCCGTAGCGCTCGAACGCCGCGACGGCGTTCACGATCCGATCGGCGCCGACCTCGCGCGGGTTGTCGGTGAGGATCGGGATGCCGGTGCGCGTGCCGGGCTCGACCACGACCGGCGGGAAGTTGAAGTACCGGTGGACCATGTCGCGCAGGGCCGTCGTCGCGGTCGGAACGACGGAGCTGATCGCGACGCCCGTGATCTGGTTGGTGAACGAGAGGTCGACCTCGCGCAGGAGGGCCCCGAACACGACCGCCATCTCGTCCGCGGTCCGTCGCGGCGAGCTGGACAGGCGCCAGTGATGCACGAGCTCCGACCCACGGAACACCCCAAGGGTCGTGTTCGTGTTCCCGACGTTCACGGCGAGCAGCACGGCGCCCATCGTGGCACACGGCGGAGCCGGCCGACACGCGGCCTCAGGGCGTCGGCAGCAGCAGGTTGTCGATGAGCCGCACGTCGCCGAACCTCACCGCGACGAGGGCTCGCGCCGGACGCTCGACCGTCGCGACCTCTTGGAAGGTCTCCGCGTCCACGACCGTCGCGTGGTCCAGACGCGCGTGCGGCGTCGCCCCGATCTCCCTGGCCATCACGGCCACGAGGGTCGCCGCATCGCGCTCGCCGCCCCTCGCCAGCTCGGCCGCCTCGGCGAGCGCGAGGAACAGACACCCGGCGGCCTCCCGCTGCTCGGGGGTGAGGCGCGAGTTCCTCGAGGACATCGCGAGGCCATCCGGCTCTCGGATCGTCGGACACGAGACCACGTCGACCGGGAACGACAGGTCGCGAGCCATCCTCCGAACCAGGGCGAGCTGCTGAGCGTCCTTCTCCCCGAAGTACGCCCGACACGCGCCGACCGCGTGGAACAGCTTCGCGACCACCGTCAGCACGCCGCGGAAGTGACCCGGGCGGGCGGCGCCCTCGAACAGATCCCCGAGCGGACCGGGGTCGACCGTCACCTCGGGCTCGCCCTGCGGGTACATCCCCTCCACCGAGGGCACGAACGCGAGGTCGATGCCGAGTTCCTCGGCGTCGGCGAGGTCGCTCCGCTCGTCCCGCGGGTAGGCGGCCAGATCCGCGGCGTCTTCGAACTGGGTCGGGTTCACGAAGACCGACACGACGGCGAGGCCGCACTCGGCGCGAGCCCGGCGCATCAGCGAGCGATGCCCGTCGTGGAACGCGCCCATCGTCGGCACCAGCCCGACCGTGCGGCCCTCGGCGCGCGCGGCGTCGCAGGCGGCCAGGGTGGCGTCGACGGTGCGGATCACCTCCACCGGTCCAGCACCTCCCGCACCGCGGCGTCGCCCGCCGGCGGCAGGCGGCCCGAGGAGGCGGCGAGCCCGAGCGCGAGGTCGGCGAGCGCCACGTACGCCGGGATGGCTCCGGGCGCGTGGGTGCGGAGCGCCTCGAGGTTCACCTGGACCGTCTCGGCGTCGCCACGCACCGCCGGCCCCGTGAGCGCAGCCGCGGGTCCGAACGACCACACGTTGTCCAGGGTGGCGCGCTGCAGCGGCTCCAGGGCGCCCGCGGGATCCGGCACCCCTGCGGCGCGCTCTAGCTCCTCGGCGAGCGCGGTGACGGCTACCAGGTAGTTCGAGGCGAACACGGCCGCCGCGTGGTACAGCGGCTTCATCCGATCCTCCAGCCGGAACGGGCGGCCGCCGACCTCCGTCGCGATCCGCTCGCCCAGCTCGTACGCGCGCTCCGAGCGCCCGGTGACCGCGAACGCGCTTCCAGGGATCCTCCCCACGGCAGCCTCGACGTCGGGGCAGGTCTGCAGCGGGTGGACCGACATGACGTCGATGCCGGACGCCGCGGCGGGCTCGAGCGCGTCGAGCCCGGTCGCCCCCGACAGGTGGACCATCGCCGCATCCTCCCGCACCGCCCCGGCTCGGACGAGCTCGGCGCAGACGGGCTCGATCGCGGCGTCCGGTGTCCCGATGAGGATCACGCCCGCGCCCCGCGCCGCCTCCAGGTTGCGCAGGACCGGCACGTCCGGGAGGAACCTCGCCGCTCGGTCGTGGGTGCGCGCGCTCCCGGCGACCGCCACGATCGTGTGTCCGGCACGCCGGAGCAGCACCGCCATCGCCGTCCCGACCCGCCCCGCCCCGATCACCGCGACGTCCATGGGCCGAGTATCCCGCGTCACGTGAGCCCAGCCACGGTGGGCGCCCCCGCGCTCATCACGACACACGCAGCGGCGGGGCGAACCTCCGCACGCCGAACACCGCGTCCGGCCCGAGGCGGAGCGAGGTCAGCCTTCTCCCACCCGGCAACGGGGGGTCGGCGGTCAGCTCGGTGAGCGGAGCGAGGACGAACCCGCGCTCGTGCATCCGGGGGTGCGGAACGACCAGGTCGGGCTCGTCGATCGTGTCGTCCCCGTACGTGAGCAGGTCGACATCGATGGTCCGAGGGCCCCAGCGCTCGGTCCGGACCCGGCGGAGGGCCTCCTCCACCGTCAGGCACGCCTCGAGCAGCTCCCGTGGCCGGAGGTCGGCGTCGACCTCGACGACCGCGTTGAGGTACTCGGGCTGGACGGGTCCGCCGACGGGCTCGGTCTCATACACGCGGCTCGAACGCACCACGCGGATACCCGGCGTGGCGGCTAGGAGATCGACCGCGCGCTGGAGGGTGGCGAGCCGGTCCCCGAGGTTGGACCCGAGCCCGAGGTAGGCCGTGACGCCCATCGGCCCTACGGGTGGGACGGCGCCTCGGCGGTGAACCCGGCCGCGACGCCCTGCACCTCGTTCGAGCGTGCCGCCGCCGGCTTGTGCACGATCGCGGTCGCGCGGACCACGCCGTCGCGGGCGGCGACGGCCTCGGCCACGGCCGCGGCGATCGACTCGAGCAGATCGAACGAAGTGGTCGCCACCACCTCGCGGGCCGTGCTGATCAGCGCTCGGTAGTCGGCCGTGGCGTCCAGGGCGTCGGCGCCGACCTGCACCTCCACGTCCAGGTCGACGACGAACGCCTGCGGCTCGTCCTTCTCGCCCGGCTTGGCTCCGTGACGCCCGCTCGCCTCGATCCCCGTGAGGAACAGCCTCGTGCTCACCCCTCCTCCTTCCCCGGCGGTCGACGGCCGAGCTCCACCGCGACCGGTCCCGCCGCATGCGTGTGCGGCACCTCGAGGTATCGAGAGCGCAGGTACTCGAAGATCAGCGGTGCGATGGTCTGCGGCGCATCCTCGGGCAGGAGATGGGAGCACCCGGGCAGCAGAGCGACCGAGGCCGTGGGGATCGCCTCCCCCAGGCGCTCAGCGAGCTCGACCGGCATGTACGGGTCCTCCTCCCCCCACAGGATCA
>DAIUEM010000232.1:0-3913 GCA_036845105.1 Actinomycetota bacterium
GCTGATGAGAGCCCGGGCGACGCCGATGTCGTCCTCACCGGGTCCGCCCGGTGGGAGCTCGCGGGGCTCCTGGGCAACGACCACCTCTCGGTCGCCGGCGGCGGCGGGACCGGCGCGGCCATGAGCGACACCACCGTGAGGGGCGGAACCGGCGACGACACCATCATCGCGACGATCGACGGTTGCGTGATCGCCGGCGAGGGCGGGGTCGACACGCTGGACTACTCGGGCGCGCCGGCGGGCGTGCGGGTCGACCTGTCCAAGGGCGTGGCCCGCCGGACCGGGGTGGATCCGGACACGCTCACGGGCATCGAGAACGTCGTCGGCACCCCGCAGGGCGACCGGCTGATCGGCGACGAGGAGGCGAACGAGCTCCGCGGCGGTGGGGGGCCCGACACGCTGGACGGCCACAAGGGCTCGGACGACCTGTTCGGCGGCAAGGGCAAGGACACCGTCGCCTTCGCCTTCGCGGGGCAGGGGGTGACGGTGGATCTGAAGAAGGGGACCGCCTCGGGGAACGGTTCCGACACCCTCAGCGGCATCGAGAACGTCAAGGGATCGAAGCGGAACGACGTGATCGTGGGCAGCCCGGAGGCGAACGAGCTCCGCGGCGGCGCGGGTGGCGACGCGATCCGGGGCAACGCCGGGAAGGACTTCGTCGCCGGCGCCGAGGGGAACGACTCCCTGCTCGGCGGCGCCGACCGCGACCGGGTCGAGGGCGGCCGCGGCAAGGATCAGCTGAACGGCGGCCAGGGCAGGGACACGTGCGTCCCCGGCCCCGACCCCGATTCCTGGACGGCCTGCGAGGTCGTCAAGCTCTGAGTCGCCGGGGACCGGCCACCAGCCCGCGTCGGGACGGCGGCCAGTAAACGAGTCGCACCCTGGCCTTGATCTGGTCCGCGCGCACGGCTCCGTGCTGACGGCTGTCCGTCGAGCGGGGCGGGTTGTCCCCCTCGACCCAGTACTCGGCCGGCCCGAGGATCCTGCCGTCCGGCGTGAGATCGCCCGGGACACCCGTCACGCGCTTCACGGTCTCGACCCCGGGGCGTGTCGGATGCTCCACCACGACGACGTGTCCCCGCGCCGGTCTCCGCGTCGGGACGGCGAGCGCCCAGTCGCCCGGCCACAGGGCGGGGATCATGCTGTCGCCGCGGACCTCGACCCGGTACGGGCGCCACCGGACGACGAGCCACACCGTGGTGGCGAGGGCGACGGCGCCCGCGAGCGCCGCCCTCCCCCGTTTCCGACCCCGGTGGTAGGTTTCAGAGGTCGAGCCCCCCGAGGAGGAGGAGGGATCCATGTTCGAAGCTTCGCTCAGGCCGCGCCGCGTCGTCCACGCGCACTGCGACCTGCCGTGCGGCGTCTACGACCCGGCCCAGGCCCGGATCGAGGCCGAGTCCGTGAAGGCGATCCAGCAGCGGTACAGGGACGCCGAGAAGATGAAGTCCGCGCCCGAGTCCGCCGAGGACTACCGCTCCCGAGCACTGCAGATCAAGGAGCAGCGGGCGGACCTCGTCAAGCACCACCTGTGGGTGCTGTGGACCGACTACTTCAAGCCCGAGCACCTCGAGAAGTACCCACAGCTGCACGAGCTCTTCTGGACGGCGACGAAGGAAGCCGGCCTCGCGAAGAAGTCGCAGGACCCCGAGCAGGGACAGAAGCTGCTCGACGCGATCGACGAGATCGCGAAGATCTTCTGGGAGACGAAGGCCGCCTAGGCCCTCCCTCACCCGACGTCGGGGGCGGGGTCCCGTGGGCCCCGCCCTCGCGCTCCGTTAGGCTCGACGCGCGGTGAAGGAGATCGGCCTCGTCGGCGTGCCGTTCAGCGGCAAGTCCACCCTGTTCACCGCGCTCACCCGCGCCGGCTCCCACGGCGGCCAGGCCAACCACGCCATCGTGCCGGTCCCCGACCCGCGGCTCGCGGTCCTCGCGGAGATGGAGCGCTCGCGCAAGACGGTGCACGCGCAGGTCGGCTTCGTCGACGTGCCCGGCGGTACCTCGAGCGCCCAGGGCGTCGCGAAGCTGCGCGAGGCGGACGCCCTCGCGGTGGTCGTGCGGTGCTTCGGCGCCGACGCGCACCCGGCGAAGGAGCTCGAGGAGGTGCGCGCCGAACTGCTGCTCGCCGACGCCGCCGTCGTGGAGACGGCGCTCGAGAGGGCGGAGAAGCGCGCGAAGGGCAAGGTGATCGACCAGGTCGCCGCGCTGCGACGCGCGAACGAGGCGCTCGGCGCCGAGACGTGGCTCCGCGACGCCCGCCTTTCGCCGGAGGAGCGCAGGGAGCTGCGCGCCCTCGCGCCGCTCACCCTGAAGCCGACCGTCGTCGTCGCGAACCTCGAGGAGGGGACGGACGTCCCGCCGGAGCTGCCGGAAAGCGCCGTCGGCGTCTACGCGTCGATCGAGGCCGAGACCGCCGAGATGGATCCCGACGAGGCCCGCGCCCTCCTCGAGGAGTTCGGCGTGACCGAGCCCGGCCTGGAGACGGTCATCCGCGCCTGCTACGAGGCGCTCGACCTCATCACGTTCCTCACCACCGGTGAGGACGAGAGCCGCGCGTGGGAGGTCCGCAACGGTGCGAAGGCGCCGGAGGCCGCCGGCGTCATCCATACGGACCTCGAGCGCGGCTTCATCCGCGCCGAGGTGATCGGCTACGAGGAACTCGTCGCGATCGGCTCGATGGACGCCGCCAAGCACCGGGGCAAGCTCCGCGTCGAGGGCAAGGACTACGTCGTCCGCGAGGGCGACGTCGTCCACGTCCGCTTCGCGGTCTGAGCGACGGGAGCCGCCCACCCGCTCGGGTAGGCTCGGGCCGATGGAGCCGACGACCGAGCGCGAGCGCTGGCTGACCGGCGGCGTCGGCGCGATCGGCGTCGCGAGCCTGCTCTCCGACGCCGGGCACGAGATCCCGACCTCGCTCTTGCCGTCGTTCCTCACCTCGACGCTCGGTGCGCCCGCGGCGGCGCTCGGCCTCATCGAGGGGGTCTCGGATGCGGCCTCCGGCGTGGCCAAGCTCGCGGGCGGCGCGATCGCCGACGACCCGGCGCGCCGCGGGCCGACCGCCGTCGGCGGCTACACGGTCACGGCGGTCCTGTCCTCGATGGTCGGCCTTGCCACGAACGCCGTGCAGGTCGCCTTCCTGCGCGCGGGAGCCTGGACCGCGCGGGGGGTCCGCGGGCCGTCGCGGAACGCGATCCTGGCCGACGTCGTGCCGGCCGCCGCGTACGGGCGCGCGTACGGCTTCGAGCGCGCGATGGACAACCTCGGCGCGATCGCCGGCCCGCTCCTCGCGCTGCTGCTCGTCTCGCTGACGTCGGTGCGGACCGCGATCGTGCTCTCGATCGTCCCGGGGCTCTTCGCCGCCCTGGCGATGCTGTACGCGGCCCGGCGCGTCGTGCGTCCGCACGCCCGAGTGCGGGCCCGGCTACGGCTGCGGATCCGCCCGGTGCTCCGCGGCGAGCTCGGACGGCTGCTCCTCGCGGTCGGCGCGTTCGAGCTCGGCAACCTGGCCGCGACCCTGATGATCCTGCGGGCGACCGAGCTGCTCGAGCCCTCGCGGGGCGAGGACGCCGCCGTGAGCATCGGGATCGCGCTCTACGTCTCCTACAACCTCGCCGCGACGCTCGCGAGCGTTCCCGCCGGGCACCTGGGCGACCGACGCGACGCGACCTGGCCGCTCGGCCTCGGCGTGGCGGCGTTCCTGATCGCGTACGTGGCGCTCGCCGCCACGGGTCCGAGCATCGCGCTGCTCGGCGCCGCCTTCGTGCTCGCCGGGATCGGGATCGGCGCGGTCGAGACGGCCGAGCACCACGCGATCGCGACCCGGGCTCCTGAGGACGTCCGCGGCTCGGCGTTCGGACTCCTCGCCGCGATGCAGAGCCTCGGCAACTTCGCCGCGAGCGGGGTTGCGGTGCTGCTG
>DAIUEM010000233.1:0-3899 GCA_036845105.1 Actinomycetota bacterium
GATCATGTGCTGGAGCGTGGGCACGGTGAACGCGCCTGTCACGACCGGCTTGTCCGACAGCGACAGGACCACGTAGAGCCGCCACAGATCCCCGATCTCCTTCGGGATCTCGCCGCAGACGACGGCGGTCGACTGTGCGTCGAGCTGCGCCAGCATCTCGGCCACCTTCACGATGCGGACGAGATCCGACGTGGTGGCGGGCACGTGCTCGAGCGTGTCGGGGTCCAGCACGTGCACCCCCGAGGATCCCGGGTCGAACTGGACCTCGTCACCGCCGTAGCGGATCCGGGGCTGACCGCTCCGGTCGTGCAGGCTGAACCGATCGGGGGCGCTGTCGAGCGTTCGTTGGATCAGCCCCTCGTCGAGGCGAGCGACCTCGCCGTCCACGCGGGCACCGGCTCCAGCCAGGAGGTCCAGAGCCTCGGGCGCCTGGACCAGCACCCCGTGGTCGCGCAGCAGCAGGAACGCCTCGTCCAGGACGCGCCCGACGAGCTCGGCGTCGAGGAGCTCGAGCTTCGGCCGCATCGCCCCTCACCCCTCGACGCCGACGAGCTGGCGCGCGACGGCGACCGCCCTGGCGGCGTCCTCGCCGAAGCCGTCGGCCCCGATCTCGCGGGCCCACTCCGGCGTGACGGGCGCGCCTCCTACCATCACCTTCACGTCCCCTCGGAGCCCGGCGGACCCGAGGGCTTCGATCACGTCGCGCTGTCCGAGCATCGTGGTCGTGAGCAGGGCGCTGACGCCGACGATGTCGGCTTCGACCTCGCGCGCCTTCTCGACCACGACGTCCACCGGCACGTCGACGCCCAGGTCGACCACGCGGAACCCGGAGGCGGAGAGCATCGTGCCGACCAAGCTCTTGCCGATGTCGTGGATGTCGCCGTGAGCGGCCGCGAGCACGACCGTCCCGTGGCTCTCGCGGGCCACCCCGGCCCTCGTCATCTCGGGCTCGAGGACGGCGACCGCAGCCTTCATGGCCTCGCCGGCCAGCACGAGCTCGGGCAGGAATATGCTCTCCCGGCTGAACTCCTCGCCGACGTGGTCGATCCCCGGCACGAACCCGCGGTCGATGGCCTCGAGGGGGTCCACCCCCATCTCGAGGGCGCGCCTCGCGAGGTTCGCCGCCGCGTCCGCCTCGCCCTCGATCACGCTCCGCGCCATCGCGGCGAGGAGTTCCTCCCGTTCCATCGGCGGTGCCTCCTCCGTGCGTCGTCGAGCGCGGCAGGACCGCGCGCCTGCGATCACAGCCTGACGCTGGCCGTCGGCGCGGATGCGTGCCGGAAGCCTTGCTCCGAAGGGCCGGTGGTCCCGACACGCTGACCTGCGGTCACGGGGCCGCCGCGGCGCCTACCATCCACCCGTGGCGAGGCTCGGTCCGGTCCCCCGCGCGGTGCTGACGTTCGTGGTGCTCGGCCTGGTCGTGCTCGCGGCGGTCGGCGTCGCCGGGACGCTGGTGCTCCGACGGCTGGCGACGGACCAGGCGATCGCGCAGGCGCGGGACTTCACGGATCTCTCCGCGCGCGTGGTGCAGCGGCGGCTCACCGACGAGCTCATCGCCGGCGACGCGGAGGCGAGCGCCGCCATGGCCTCGGTCGTCTCCGACGCGGTGCTCCACGACCCGGTCGTCCGCGTGAAGATCTGGACGCAGGACGGCACGATCGTCTACTCGGACGAGAGCCGGCTGATCGGCGAGCGGTACCAGCTCGGCGACGACGAGCTGGAGGCGATCGATGCCGGCGGGGTCACCGCCGAGCTCTCCGACCTCGAGGCGCCGGAGAACCGGTTCGAGCGCGGGCAGGGAGAGCTCCTCGAGGTGTACACGTCGATCCAGACGCCGAGCGGCACCCCGCTGCTGTTCGAGACCTACCAGCGGTTCTCGAGCATCGCGAGCAGCGAGAGCGACCTGCTGCGGACGTTCGCTCCGGTGCTGGTGGTCGCCCTGGTCGCCTTCGCCGCGCTCCTGATCCCCCTCGCCTGGGGCCTCGCGCGACGCATGCAGCTGGCGCAGGTCGACCGCGAGCGCTTCCTGCAGCGCGCGGTCGACGCCTCGGATCGCGAGCGCAGGCGGATCGCCGGCGACCTGCACGACGGCCCGGTGCAGGACCTGGCCGGGCTGGCGATGCGGCTGTCGGCCGCCGCCGAGTCCACCCAGGATCCCGCCGTTCGCGACGCGCTCACCGATGCCGCCGCATCCACGCGGGCGAGCATCCGCACGCTGCGATCGGCGGTCGTCGGCGTGTACCCGCCCAACCTCCAGCAGGCGGGCCTCGGTCCCGCGCTCTCCGACCTCACCGCGCGTCTGCAGCAGGAGGGACTCGAGGTCGCGCTCCACGTCGAGCCCGCCTCGGGCTTCGATCCCGACGTGGACACGCGCCTGTACCGGGCGTGTCAGGAGGCCTTGCGGAACGTGAACGAGCACGCCCGCGCCACGCACGTCGAGGTCACCGTGCGGCCGGACGGTGCCCTGGCCGTGCTCGAGGTCGCCGACGACGGCCGGGGCATCAGCCTGGAGGAGGCCACGAAGGCTCGCGCAGAGGGTCACGTGGGGATCGCGATCCTCGAGGAGCTCGTCCGTGATTCGGGCGGGTCCCTCACGCTCGCACCGCGGGACGGTGGCGGTACGGTGATGCGCGTGGAGGTGCCGACGTGACGATCCGGGTGGCGATCGCCGACGACCATCGCGTCGTCCGCGTCGGCCTCGAGCAGCTCCTGGCGACGTTCGATGACGTGGAGCGGATCGGCTCGGCCGACGGCGGTGAGGCGGCCGTGACGCTCTGCCAGGCCGAGCGCCCGGACGTGCTGCTCCTGGACCTGTCGATGCCCGATCTCGACGGGGTCGAGGTCACCCGCCGGCTCGCGGACGCCGCGCCCGAGGTCCGCATCGTGGTGTTCACCTCGTTCTCGGACCGCGAGCGGATCGTCCAGGCGCTCGACGCGGGCGCGATCGGCTACCTGTTGAAGGACGCCGAGCCCGACGAGATCCACGCGGCGATCCGCGCCGCGGCGCGCGGCGAGGCCCCGCTGGCGCCCAAGGCGGCTGCCGCCCTGCTCGCCGAGCGCGGCTCGCGATCCCCGGCGGTCGAGCTCACCGCTCGCGAGCGCGAGGTCCTGGCGCTCGTGGTCGCCGGGCTCGCGAACAAGCAGATCGCCCGCCGACTGGGCATCAGCGAGAAGACGGTGAAGGGCCACCTCACCAACCTGTTCACGCGGATCGGCGTGACCGACCGCACCCAGGCGGCCCTGTGGGCTGAGCGGACCGGCGCGCTCCGCGACTGAGGTCCCGGGACGGAAGTCGCGTTGTCCCGGGACCCCTGCGACCTGCAGGCTGGGGGGCATGCGGTTCCGGATCATCGCCGTGCTCATCGGGGCCACCCTCGCGGTGGCGGTCGCCGCCGCTCCCGGCCTTGCGAGCGACGGCGAGGTCCGGGACTCGTGCTCGGGCGGGTCGAGCGAGTTCCGGCTCCGGGTGCGTCCGGGTGACGAAGGCAGGCTGCGCGTGCGCTTCGAGATCGAGGGGAGCGGCGCCGGCGACCGCTGGCAGCTGTTCCTGTCGAACGACGGGGTCCGGATCGTCGCGCGCACGAAGGTCGCCGACGGCGGCGGACACGTCCGCATCCGCCGGGGGACCGAGGACGGGGCCGGGCGGGATCGGATCGCTGCGAGCGGTGTGAACCTGGACACGGGCGAGTCCTGCGCCGGGTCGGTCTCCCTCTGAGGTCCCGGGACGTTCGTCCCGTTGCGACCGCGACCCGGCACCCGCGAACCTGGACCCATCGCCGGAACGGCCGGCGGACGAGAAGAGGAGGTAGCGATGTTCAAGCGGATCCTGGGGGTGGCCCTCGCTGGCGCGCTCGCCCTGTCCGTGGCCGGAGCCGTGCCCGCGGCGGCCAAGGACGGCG
>DAIUEM010000234.1:0-3897 GCA_036845105.1 Actinomycetota bacterium
ATGTGGTCTCGTTAGAGCGGACGCGTCGCCAGAACTCGGGGACAGGACAACCTAGGGGCCGAGCCGCGCTCGACGGTCAGCGTGCGGTGCTCGGTCCCAGAGGAACCAGCGGCGTCCGACCCTCATGCCGGGTGGGACCGCCGAAGACCGTTTGCGCAGCGTCGTTGTCATCGACGACCGAGGTGGCCAGGCGAGGAGGTCGATCTCCGTGAGGGCTCGTTCCGTGCTTCGCGCCGCGTTGCTCCCGACGGTCGCGGCGCTCGTGCTGGTCGTCTCGACGGCCGTGTCGGCCGCGCCGGGCGACCTGGACACGTCCTTCTCGAAGGACGGGATGAAGGTCGTCGATGGCGGGGGTGAGGAGCTGTCGCTGGCGGTCCTGGTGCAGGACGACGGCCGGATCGTCGTGGCGGGAGCCGAGATCACCGCGCTCGGGGACTTGTGTCTCGCCAGGCTGAAGTCGGGCGGCGGGCTCGACACCTCGTTCACCGGTGATGGCGTCGCGACGTTCGACTTCGCGGGCGGGGGGCTGAACGACGAGGTCCGGGACCTGGCGCAGTTGCCGAACGGCAAGCTCATCGCGGTCGGATCCGCGGCGACCGCGGGGGCCCCGCTCGCGACGTTCGCCGTCGCCCGGCTCCTACCGAACGGGGACCTCGATCCCGACTTCAGCGGCGACGGCATGACGCGGATCGCCTTCCAGGGCGAAGAGGCGTGGGGCAACGCCGTCGCGGTGCAGACCGACGGGAGGATCCTCGTCGCCGGCGGCGTGTCGGACCCCGCCACGGCGGACCAGGACTTCGCCGTCGTCCGGCTCAGGCGGAGCGGCGCGCTCGACCTCACCTACGGGGAGCAGGGACGCGTCCGGACGGACCTCGGAGCCGATGACGTGATCGAGTGGATCGCGCTCCAGGACGACGGGAGGCTGGTCGTCGGCGGCACCACGGCCGCCGACGGCGTGCCGGTGAAGACCGCGTTCGCCAGGTACACGGTGAGCGGCGACCTGGACACCACGTTCAGCGGCGACGGGAAGCGCGTCGTGGACATGGTCCGCACGCTCGGGGAGGTCCGGGGTGGCGGTCTCGCGATCCGCTCGGACGGCAAGATCGTGGCCGCCTTCCCCGTCCCGAAGAGGAACGGCACGCTCCCGGACAACGCGTACGCCGTCGGACTCGTGCGGATCAAGCCGGGCGGTGCGCTCGACGCCACGTTCAGCGGGGACGGCAAGCGGGTCTCCGTCCCGCTCGAGGACGGCGTGAAGGTCGAGGACATGGTGCTCGACGCGGACGGCAGGCTGATCGTCAGCGGCTCGTCCTGGCTCGACGGGGTCTTCGTGGCCAGGTACAAGCCGAAGGGGGCGCTCGATCCGACGTTCGGCGACGAGGGGTCGGTCGTGACGCTGTTCCCCCTCGCCGCGAACGGGGGCATGGGCTCGGCGTCGGCGATCCAGCCGAACGGGCGTATCGTCGTGGCCGCTCAGCACTACCTCGTGAGCACGGGACTCGACTTCGCCGTAGCCCGATACCTCCCCTGACGATCCTCGATCGCCGAGCTCGCCTGATCGTCCGGTTCCTGGGATCGATGGTCCGAGCCCAGGCGCCCCAGGCTCGGACCGATCCGTTGCGATCGGCGCTGCTCAGAAGATCCAGACGAGCAGCAGCACGAGCAGGACGAGTCCGATGACTCCGGCTCCCACGTACATCTCGGCCTCCTTCGTTCGCGGTTCGGTCTCGGACCCTTACCCGCGTGTGCACCCGTCGGAAACACGCGCGCATCGCTGCTGCGGGTGATGGCGCGGTGCTCACGGTGGGGCTCGCGGACGTCAACCGGGTCGTGACCCCGCTCGACGGGGCGGGCGCCCGATCGCTACTCGGGCTGCCGTGCGGGAGGCTCGGCGGACCGCTCGGTCCGGAGGCGTCGGAACTCGGTGACGAGGTCCTTGATCGTCTGCGGCGGGATGAGTAGCACCCTGCCGTCGTCCTCGGTCCCGAGCGCGTAGTCGGCGCGGGCCTCGATCTGGTTCAGAACGTCGTCGCTCCAGATGTCCATCGGAGCCGGTCCCCTCCCGAGTCGGACGTGCGGCTGCCAACGCTACGCCTCGGGTCCGCGGACGCAAGCATCTGCGTGCTGTAGATGTCGTACGTCCATCGTCGTCGATCGGGTGACGCCGGATCCAGAACCCGGCGGACTCGGGGTTCATCACCTTGACGCCGACGGCCACCACGGCTCGGGCTCCTCCTCTCGCCAACATGGCCGGGAGCCGTGCCGTGCAGACCGTTCGGGTGCTCAGCCGTCCGCCGCGTCGGGGCCGACGACGTTGACGTTCGACTCGCCCCGGCCGGCACGCACGACGATCACGTCGGTCGGCGTCGAGGACGGGTTGCTCTCGCGGTGGACGACGCCCCTGGGCACGAACACGAAGTCGCCCGGGCCCGCGTCGACGGCGCTCGAGCCACCGGGACCGAACTCCATCCTGAGCGCGCCGCTCAGGACGTAGATCGCCGTCTCGTACTCGCCGTGGTGGTGCCAGGCCGACACCATGCCGGGCTCCGTCGTGACGAACCCCGCCCACAGGCCCTCGGTCGCGAGCGCCTGCTCGCGCGTCATGCCCGGCGTCGGTGGTCCCGCGGTCCGATCGCCGGGCCGCACCACGAGGACCTGGTCGTGCCGCGTGATCTCCATCCTCCCCCCTTCAGCCCAGGATCCGCGCTTCCCCGTAGCCGGCCCCGAGCTCCTCGTGCTCCTCGAACCGGCGTGGGTGGAACCGCTCGAGCCCCGGGGCGACGTCGGCGCCCTGCACGAGGTCCGCGACGTGCCGTCCGAGCGCCGGTGCGAGCTTGAAGCCGTGGCCGCTCGTCCCGGCGTCGACGAACACGCCGGGCGCGATCTCGCCGATCACCGGCTGCCAGTCGGGACTCACGTCGTAGAGGCTGGCCCACCCGCCGCGGGCCTCAGCCCGCTCGAGCGCCGGGACGCGGCGGACCGCGCGCGCGGCCATGTCGGCGCTCTCGGCGTCGGCGAGGGCCTCCGCGAAGTGATCCGGGTCGGCGTTCGGCTCGGGGTGCAGCGGCCCCATCAGGAACAGCTCGTCGCCTTCGGGCCGGAAGTAGTAGCCGTTCGGAAGGTCGCCGTGCGCGGGCATCGGCGTCGCGCCGCCCCACGCGAACGTGGCCACGATGTGACGCTCGACCGTGAGCGGGAGGTCGGCGCCGACCTGCGCGGCGATCGGCCGCGTCCAGGGTCCCGCGGCGAGCAGCACCCGCGAGCACGTGACGCGGGAGCCGTCGCTTGTGGCGAGCTCCCAGCCCATGCCGTCCGGCTCGAGCGTGGTCACGGCGGCGCCGTACCGGAGCTCGGCGCCGAGCTCCGCGGCGCGCTCGAGCAGCCCCCGCGTCGTGAGCACCGGGTCGGCGTAGCCCGCGCCGAGCTCGTGCGCGCCGATCGCGACGTCGTCGAGCGAGAACGCCGGCCACTCGGCAAGGATCTGCTCCGGCGTGAGGAGCTCGGTCGCGATGCCCTGCTCGTTCAGTCGGGGGACGACCTCGCGGACGGTCGCCTCGTCCTGAGGCGGGTGCAGGACGAGCAGGCCGGTGGGGCGGAACCCGCTCTCGCGCCCGGTGTGCTCGGGGAAGTCCCGGACCATCGCGATGCTCTCGCGCGCGACGCCGGCCAGGAACGCGTTCGTGTAGTAGGCGCGGCAGATCGCGCTCGAGCGCCCGGTGGGCCCGCCGGCCGGACCCCTCGGGTCGAGCACGACCGGGCGGATCCCGCGCGAGGCGAGGTGGAAGGCGGCGCTCGCCCCGTGCACCCCGGCTCCGACCACGGCGACGTCGAACCCGGCCACGGTTGCTCCTATGTCAAGCCGCCGCTTCGGCGACGGTCGTTGCCGATGTCCGCATG
>DAIUEM010000235.1:0-3874 GCA_036845105.1 Actinomycetota bacterium
CTACCCCGTGAACCCGAAGGCGACGGTGGTCCAGGGCGTGCCGGCCTACGGGTCGATCCTCGACGTGCCGGGGGACGTCGAGCTGGCGTTCATCACCGTGCCGGGACCGCTCGTCTCGACGGTCGCCGACGAGTGCGGGCGCAAGGGCGTGCGCGCGCTCGTCGTGATCTCGGCCGGGTTCGGCGAGACGGGGGGCGAGGGGCCGGAGCGGCAGGAGGAGCTGCTCGAGGTGTGCCGCGCGCACGGGATGCGGCTGATCGGCCCGAACTGCATGGGCGTCGTGAACACCGATCCCGAGATCCGTCTGAACGGCACGTTCGCGACCAACGCCCCGCCGCCCGGGCGCGTCGGCTTCCTGTCGCAGTCGGGGGCGCTCGGGCTCGCGGTCTTCGAGTACGCGCAGAAGCTCGGCCTCGGGCTCTCCTCGTTCGTGTCGGTCGGGAACCGGGCCGACATCTCGGGCAACGACCTCATCGCCTACTGGGACACGGACGAGCGGACCGAGGTGATCCTCCTCTACATCGAGACGATCGGCGACGCGCGACGGTTCGGGCACCTCGCCCGCGAGGTCGGCCGGGACAAGCCGATCGTCGTCGTGAAATCGGGCAGGAGCGCGGCGGGAGCCCGCGCGGCCGCCTCGCACACGGGCGCGCTGCTCGCCACCTCGGACATCACCGTCGACGCGCTGTTCCGGCAGAGCGGCATCATCCGCACGGACACGCTCGAGGAGATGTTCGACGTCGCCACGCTGCTCACGAACCAGCCGCCTCCGCCCGGCGACCGGGTCGCCATCATCACCAACGCGGGCGGCCTCGGGATCCTGTGCGCCGACACGTGCGAGGCGAACGGGTTGAGGGTCGCCCCGCTCTCGGAGGCCACCCAGGCGCGCCTGCGCGAGTTCCTGCCCACCGAGGCCGCGGTCGCCAACCCCGTCGACATGATCGCCTCCGCCGCGCCCGAGGACTACCAGCGCGCGATCCGGACGGTCGGCGAGGACACCGACGTCGACTCGGTCATCGTGATCTACATCCCGCCGCAGGCGCAGCGCGCGCCCGAGATCGCCCACGCGATCGTGGCCGGTATCAACGACGTCGGCGGCCGGATCCCCGTCATCACGACGTTCATGTCCGCGCGCGGGCTCCCCGCCAGCCTCCAGGAGTCGGGGACGCGGATCCCCTCTTACGCCTTCCCCGAGCAGGCCGCGATCGCGCTCGCGCACGCCGCCGAGTACGGGCGGTGGCGCGCCAAGCCGCTGGGCCAGGAGCCCCACTTCCACGACACGAAACCCGACGAGGCCGCCTCGATCATCGCGGCGGGGCTCTCGCGCGGGGGCGGGTGGCTCTTCGACGACGAGGTCGAGCACCTCCTGAACTGCTACGGCATCCCGCTCGTCCGGGCCGAGCGCGCAGTGACGCCCGAGGAGGCCGGCGCGGCGGCGGACCGGATCGCGCGCCCGGTCGCGCTGAAGGCGTTCGGCCCGCAGATCGTGCACAAGACCGATCTCGGCGCGGTCCAGCTCGGGCTCATGGGCTCGAGCCGGGTCACCCCGGCCGCGCGCGAGATGGCGAAGCGGCTCGCCGACGCCGGGGTCGAGGCCGAGGGGTTCGTCGTGCAGGAGATGGTGGGCGGCGGCGTCGAGATGCTCGTCGGCGTGGCGCACGACCCCCTGTTCGGCCCCGTCGTCGCGTGCAGCGCCGGCGGCACGGCCGTCGAGCTCGTCCGCGACGTCTCGGTGCGGGTCACCCCGCTCACCGACCTCGACGCGGCCGAGATGGTCCACTCGCTGAAGACGTTCCCGCTGCTCGACGGCTTCCGCGGCGCGCCGAAGGCCGACGTCGCGGCGCTCGAGGAGGTCATCCTGCGGGTCGCCGAGCTCGTGGAGGGGCACCCGGAGATCGCCGAGATGGACTGCAACCCCGTGATGGTGCTCCCGACCGGCGCGCTCGTCGTGGACGCGCGGGTGCGGCTGAGCGACGTGGCCCCGCCCCAGCCGCTGCTCTCGAGCGCGTAGCGCTACGCCGTCTCGTGGTGCGGCCGCGCCACGAGGACCGAGCACGGAGCGTGCGTCGTGACGTGCTCGCTCACGCTGCCGAGGAGCACCCGCCGCACCCCCGACACGCCACGGTGCCCGACGACGACGAGGTCGGTCCCGTCGCGCGAGGCCGTCGCGACGATCGCGGACTCGGGACGACCCATCGCCATCTCACGGACCGGCACCACGCCGAGCCCCACCGCGGCGTGGACCGAGGGCTCGAGCTCCGGCGGGCTCGGCTCCTCGGGGTCGAGCGTCCACTCCGTGTTGTCGCCCCGGAAGACGGGGACGACGTGGAGCAGCCGGAGCTCGGCGCCGGTGGCCGCGGCGACCCGCGCCGCGAGCGTGGCGGTCTCGACCGAGCCCGCGGAGCCGTCCACGCCGCAGGCGATCCGGACGGGGAACCCGGGTCCCGCCTCGCGCCCCATCAGGACCGAGCACGGGGCCTCGCGGACGACGTGCGCCGCCACCTGTCCGATCCGGATCGCTCCGCCGAGGATCCCGGCGTCGGGTCCCACGCAGAGCAGCTCGATCCCGTGCTCGACCGACTCCTCCACAAGCGTCGTCGCCGGCGGTCCGGCGACCATGCGCGTAGGCGCCTGCACGCCGGCGGCGGCCGCCAGGCGCGCCACGCGGGCGAGGGCCGCCTCCCCCTCGGCCTCCACGTCGGAGACGTGCGGGTGCCCGGTGTCGACGACGAACAGGAACTCGAGCGACGCCCCGAGCGCGCCGGCGAGCCGTACCGCCTGCCGCGCGGCCTCCTCCGCGCGCGGAGACCCGTCGGTGGCGGCGAGGATGCGGCGGAGCACGGGGGTAGCCATGGCAGGCGAAGCCTACCGCGGTGACCGGTCGTCTACCTTCGTCCGACCGCGGTCCAGGGGATCGGGATCTCGGCGACCGGGCTCATGTCGTCGGCGTCGAACGACAGGTGCGCATCGACCCCGACGACGCCCTCGACGGCGCCGACCAGACGCTCGAGGACCGAGATCAGGCTCCGGCGCTCCAGCTGGCCCTCGAGCCGGACGACACCGTCGTGGACCGTGACCTTCACGGTGTCGGGGTCGATCCAGAGCGTCCGGCGGATCACGTCCTCGCGGACCTCGTGCCCGATGTCGACGTCGGCGCGCAGGAAGACCTTCAGCAGATCCGAGCGCGACAGGATCCCGTGGATCGTGCCCTCCTCGTCCACCACGGGCAGCCGCTTCACGCCCCTGCGATACATGAGTCGAGCCGCGTCGCCGAGGGGCGCGTCCGGGGTGACGGTCACGACCGGCGTCGTCATGAGCTCGGCGGCGACGATGCCGGCGGCCTTCTCCCGATCGTGGCGCCGCTGCCGGCTCTCGAACAGATGGGCGCCGTCGTCGAACTCGGGGTCCTCCTTCAGGATGAGATCCCCCTCGGAGACGATGCCGACCAGACGATCGTCGTCGTCCACGACCGGTAGCGCGCTCACGCGATAGTCGTGCATCAGGCGGACGACGTCCTTGAACGGCGCCGACGCGCGCACCGAGACCACCGTTCGCGTCATGACGTCGGCGACGGTGCGCCTGAGACCGGAGGGTCCGCTGGCTGCGTCCATGGGACCACCGTAGGTCCGCGCGACGCGCACCCCTACGGCCGACGGTCCCACCCCCGCCGGTCCCGGGACCCGCCTTCGACAGGGCCGGTCGACACCGGTTCGCGATGGGATCGACCCTCGGTCCGCGGACCGAGGGCGAGGGCCGTCGGGACCCCGTTCGAGCAGGTACGCTCGTGGTCGTGGATCCCAGGCTCATCGGATCCGGCCTCGCGCTCTCGGCCGAGCTGTCGCTCGGGGTGGTGCTCCAGCGCATCGTCGACCTC
>DAIUEM010000236.1:0-3871 GCA_036845105.1 Actinomycetota bacterium
CGCCACGAGGATCGTCGCGCCCGCGAACAGCCACGACGCGCTCTGCCCGAGCCCGAACGCCCCGCCGGAGTTCGTCGTGTACGTGAGGTGCAGCACCCCCGGGATCACCTCGACCGGCGGCCGATCGGCGAGCGCCGCCTCCGCCCACACCTTCGTGACGCGGTCCAGGACGTAGACGAGCGCGGCGACGCCGTACAGGACCGCGGCGAGTCGCGCGCTGCGCGTCACCGCCGCGCTACCGGCGGGCCTGGGCCTGCGCGTCCTTGATGCAGAGGTCGACGTACGGAAGCGCCTTCACTCGGGCCTTCTCGATCGGCTTGCCGCAGCGCGAGCATCGGCCGTACGTGCCCTCGTCCATCCTGGTGAGCGCACGGTCGATCTTGCCCATCAGGTCCCGGACGTTGTTCTCGATCGAGAGGTCGCGCTCACGCTCGAAGGTGAAGGTGCCCGCGTCGGCGTTCTCCTCGTCGAACGAGACCTCGCCGGACATGTCCGACTGCGACGTCGCGAAGGAGGTCTCCTCGATCGTGGTCAGCTGGACCTCGAGCTCCGCGCGCTCCTCGGTGAGGCGCTTGCGGAGGTCGTCCAACTCCTTCTTCGTGTACGGACTCTTCCCGGCCATGGCCGAGGGACGGTAGCACCCCCTGGGTTGCGCGACAACGACCCTGCTCACGTCCCGCCGAGGCGAACGCGCAGGTCATCCGCGGTCAGGCCCTCGATCTCGAAGACCTTCGTGCGGCTCCGCGCCCCACGCACGAGGCGCACCGTCGACGGCGCCACGCGGAGCGCCGACGCGATCGCTCGCCGGGCCTCCTCGGTGGCGCGGCCGCCCTCCGGGGCCGCCCGGACGCGCACCCGGATCCCCTCGGGACCGCGCTCGACCGCCGTCGTGCCCGCCCTCGGGACCACCCGCACCGTGACCGCGCCCATCCCGCCGTGTAGCATGACCGGTCACAGGCGACGACGGGAACGAGTAGCGAGGGTTCCCTCCCTGAGCGAGCCGGGGACGGTGGAAGCCCGGCGGCAGGCCCCTCGCGAACATCCTCCCCGAGCCTCCGCCCGAACCGGGGCCCTCGGGGCACCCGCAGTAGACGCGGACGGGTCCGCCCGTGACAGCGGGAGGCCGTGATGGCGGCCGATGAGCGGCGGGCGTCGCGAGGCGCCCGTAAGCGGGGTGGTACCGCGGGGCCCACGCCTCGTCCCCGGATGGGGGCGGGGCGTTTCCGTTCCCGGGGCGGTCCCGGGGACGGCCGGACGAGGAGGACGTGATGCGCAGGTTCGACCCGGTCGATCCGAAGGTGCGGTTCCCGGAGCTCGAGCGGCGCATCATGGCCTTCTGGCGCGAGGCCGACGTGTTCCACCGCCAGCTCGAGCAGCGGCGGGACGGGCCGCTGTGGGTGTTCTACGAGGGTCCCCCGACCGCCAACGGGAGACCGGGCATCCACCACACCGAGTCGCGGACGTTCAAGGACGTCTACCCGCGGTTCAAGGCGATGACGGGGCACGACGTCCCACGGAAGGGGGGGTGGGACTGCCACGGACTACCGGTCGAGCTCGAGGTCGAGAAGGAGATCGGCGTCACGACCAAGCGGGACATCGAGGCGTTCGGGATCGCAGAGTTCAACCGCCGCTGCCGCGAGTCCGTCACCAGGTACGTCGACGAGTGGGAGCGCGTGACCGAGCGTCTCGGCTTCTGGATCGACACGGACGACGCCTACCGCACGATGGACACCCCGTACATCGAGAGCGTGTGGTGGTCGCTCAAGCGGCTGCACGACCGCGGCCTGCTGTTCGAGGCCGACAAGGTCACGACGTACTGCCCTCGCTGCGGGACCACGCTCTCGGACGCCGAGACCGCGATGGGGTACACCGAGGTCGAGGACCCCAGCGTCTTCGTCCTCTTCCGGGTGGTCGAGGCCGCCGACGCCTCGCTCGTCGGTGCGTCGCTGCTCGGCTGGACGACGACGCCGTGGACACTGATCTCGAACACCGGGATCGCGGTCGCCGAGGACGCCACCTACGTCGAGGTCCAGCACGAGGGCGAGCGCCTGATCCTCGCCGCGGCGCTCCGGGAGCGCGTCCTGCCGGGCTCGGCCGAGATCCGGTCCCTGGCGGGCAACGAGCTCGTCGGCGTGCGGTACGAGCCGCTGTACCCGAACGTCGAGGGCGCGCATCGAGTCGTCGCCGCGGACTTCGTCTCGCTCGAGGACGGTACCGGCGTCGTGCATATGGCGCCCGCGTTCGGCCCCGAGGACCTCGAGATCGGCCGGCGTGAGGGGTGGTCGACGTTCAAGCCCGTGGACGGGGAGGGGCGGTTCACGGACGAGGCGCCGCCGTTCGTCCGCGGCCTGTTCTTCAAGGCCGCCGACCCGGCGATCACCGAGGACCTCCGTTCGCGCGGGCTCCTGCTGCGCGCCGAGACGATCGTCCACACGTATCCGCTCTGCTGGCGGTGCAACACGCCGCTCCTGTACTTCGCGCGAACATCCTGGTACGTCGGTACGACGCGGGTCCGAGACCGGCTGCTCGAGGTCAACGACTCGGTGAACTGGTTCCCCGAGCACATCAAGCACGGGCGCTACGGCGACTGGCTCGAGAACAACGTCGACTGGGCGCTGTCGCGAGAGCGCTACTGGGGAACGCCGCTCCCGATCTGGCGGTGCCAGGCGGGTCACACGACGGCGGTCGGCTCGCTCGCCGAGCTCTCCGAGCGCGCCGGTCGAGACGTCACGGGGCTCGATCCGCACCGGCCCGCGGTCGACGAGGTCGGGTTCGCGTGTCCGGAGTGTGGCGCCGAGGCGCGGCGCGTCCCCGACGTGATCGACGCCTGGTACGACTCGGGCGCGATGCCGTTCGCGCAGTGGGGATACCACCCGGACCTCGGGCGAGGGCTCGAGCGGTTCGAGGAGCGGTTCCCCGCCGACTTCATCTCGGAGGCGATCGACCAGACGCGGGGGTGGTTCTACACGCTCATGGCCGAGGGCGTCCTGCACTTCGACTCGACGACGTACCGGAACGTCGTGTGCCTCGGCCACATCGTCGACGCCGAGGGACGGAAGATGAGCAAGAGCGTCGGCAACGTGATCGACCCGTGGGACGTCCTGGACCGCCAAGGAGCCGACGCTCTGCGCTGGTACCTGCTCACGAGCGGATCCCCGTGGGCATCGCGCCGGGTCGGGATGGAGATCCTGGACGAGGTCGTCCGGCAGTTCCTGCTGACGCTGTGGAACGTGTACGCGTTCTTCGTCACCTACGCGAACGCGAGCGGGTTCGACCCCGATGACGGCGAGGCGCCACCGCTGTCTTCGCGACCGGTGCTCGACCGTTGGGTGCTGTCGAAGCTCGCGACGACCGCTCGTGAGGCGCGCGGACGGCTCGAGACGTACGACGCCACGGGCGCCGGCCGGCGGATCGCTCGCTTCGTCGACGACCTGTCCAATTGGTACGTCCGGCGGGCTCGGCGACGCTTCTGGGACCCGGAGGGAACGGGCGGCGAGGACACGCGGGCCGCGTTCCACACGCTCCACGAGTGCCTCACGACGCTGGCACGGCTGCTCGCCCCCTTCACACCCTTCGTCGCCGAGGAGCTGTGGCGGAACCTCGCCGCGCGCACATCCGGTGCACCCGACTCGGTCCACCTCACCGACTACCCTGAGGGCGACGTCGACCGGGTGGACGAGCGGCTCGACGGCGCGATGGCCGTCGCGCGACAGGTCGTGGAGCTCGGCCGGCGCGTTCGCACCGAGACCAAGGTGAAGGTCCGCCAGCCGCTGCTCGAGGCCGTCGTGTACCTCCCGGGCGACCGCGACACGAAGAACCTCTACGAGCGCGCCGGGATGCACGTTCTCTGGCAGGCGGACGTGTGGCAGAA
>DAIUEM010000237.1:0-3851 GCA_036845105.1 Actinomycetota bacterium
CGCGACGGTGAACTGTGTGTCGCCGGCGTTCATGCTCGATGACGGATTGGAACAGCCGCCGCCGGAGGCGACGACGAGGGCCTTGGCAGCGAAGACGCAATTGATCCCGACGTTGCCGGTGGAGCCGATGTCGAAGGTGCCTTGCATGGCCGGGCTGAAGCTGGCGGGGACGTTGGTCCAGCCATCCGCGGCCAGCAGGTCGTAGCGCTGGTATTGCACGCCGAAAGCCTGGGCGCCGGCCGGCTGGCCGGGGACGTCCCAGTTGGTCCACAGGCCGCGGTTGGAGTAGAAGTTGCGGTAGTCGACGACGGGGCCCTGCAGGCCGGTCATCGTCCTCGAGCCGCCCGCCCATTCGATCGAGACGACCTTCTTGCCGGCGCGCTCGGCGGCCTCGGCGATCGTGTCCGCCTGCAGGACGCCCCCGGAGAACGCGGCCGTGCGGTTCGAGAACGAGTCGCCGGTCCGGAAGAACGTGTTGTTCGTCGAGCCGTGCTCGCTCGGATACGTGCCGGTGGCGAGCGTGTACCAGCCGACGCCGGTGTTCGGCGGGAAGGCCTGCACGAGGCCGTTCTTGCCCTTCGTGCCGTCGGCCATCATCCGCCGGTACGTCGGCATCGCGCCGTCCGACGCGTATCGCTCCATGATGTCCGGTCGCATCCCGTCGGCTGCGAACAGGACCATGTCATGCGACGCCGGCGCACCGTCGCCGTTGACGGCGACCGCCCCCGACGGGATCGTCGCCACGAGCGCCGCGATGAGCGCGAACGTGACGAGCGCGCTGGTTCTACCCCGGATGTGCATGGGCCCCCTCCTCGTGGGTGGACGTGCGCCGCCATCCCGCGGTGCAGCCGGATGGATGTGGGCGCGGACATCCGGCGCCGGTGTGCGGCCGTGTTCCGATCGACGGACGCTCGACGTGAGCGCGACGACGCACGACGCTACGAACCCCTCCCGAACGGGAGCGGATCCCCGGTTCCGCGTTCCCCCGACGCTCGGATCACCACCGATGCTGAGAGCGTGTCTCGGGTAGCACCCGGGTCCCAAGACCCTCGGCGGACGGGACCCGCCTACGCCGTTCGGGTGAGGCCGTGCGCGCTCGGACCTGCGTGATCGCCGCCTGGAGCCCGGTCCCGGCTCAGGTGCCGACGATCGGCAGCGGCCGGCCGAGGCGGTTGAGCGATCCCGACACGAACGGCTCCACCCGGACCTCCGCGTAGCCGGACGCGCGAACCGCGTCCTCGAGCGCTCGGCGGCCCTCCACCCTCGTCGCGCGGCGCAGGTCGTCGGGTCCGAGCTCCACACGCGCGAGGGGCCCGAAGTGACGGACCCGCAGCTCGCGGTAGCCCAACCGCTTGAGCGCCGTCTCGGCGCGGTCCACCTGCCGGAGCGTCGGCACCTCGACCGGCGTCCCGTAGGGCAGCCGGGAGGACAGACACGGCGAGGCGGGCTTGGCGGCGTTGGGCAGCCCGAGCTCGCGCGCGATCGCGCGGACCTCCGCCTTGCCGAGCCCCGCCTCGACGAGCGGGTGCCGGACGCCGCGCTCGGCAGCGGCTCGCAGGCCGGGCCGCCAGTCGCCGAGGTCGTCGGCGTTCGCGCCCGAGAGCACCGTGGCGAGGCCTCGACGCTCGGCGACGGCGTCGAGCACCTCGTACAGCTCGACCTTGCAGTGGTAGCACCGGTCGCGCCCGTTCCGCCGGTAGCCCTCGCGCCTGAGCTCGTGCGTTGCGACCACCTGGTGCTCGATCCCGATCTCGCTAGCGAGGGCCCGCGCGCCCTCGAGCTCGCCGCTCGCGAGGGCGGCCGAGACCGCCGTCACGGCGACGACGCGCTCCCCCAGCACACGAGCGGCGGCCGCGGCCACGACGGAGGAGTCCACGCCGCCCGAGAACGCGACCACCGCGCTCGGAACCCCGGCGAGCACCGCCTCGAGCTCAGCGAGCGCGCCCATACAGCTCCTGCGCGGCGGCCATCGCCGCCGCCCACACGTGCTTGACCGGCCGGCCCGTCGCCCGTGCGACGCGCGCGCAGTCGTCGTGCTCGGGCGCCACGTTCACCACCCGCCCATCGAGCACCCCGAGCTTCACACCGATCGCATGGCCGTCGACCTCGACCCGGCGGCCCTCGCGCTCGAGCTCGTACCGCCGCAGCGCCGAGACGCGAACGCCGAGCGTCGACGTGTGCTCGAGGAGCGCCCGCGCGACGGCCGGCTCGGCCTCGGGCCTGGCGAGCGCGCTGACGACGACGCCCGGGCGTCCCTTCTTCATCTGGACGGGGGTCGTCCAGACGTCCACCGCGCCCGCGGCGAAGCAGCGCTCGACCGCGTCGGGGACGAGCTCGGGCAGCAGGTCGTCGAGCCCCGCCTCGAGCAGGACGACGTCCGCGCGAGCCTCGGCGACGGCCTCCCCCACGACGACGCGGACCACGTTCGGCCTGTCGGCGAGGTCTCGGCTGCCGGCGCCGTACCCCACGCGCTCGAGGGTCATCGGCGGGAGCGGCCCCCACGCGTCGCAGGCCTCGGCGACGATCGCCGCACCGGTCGGGGTCACGAGCTCGGCGGTCGTCTCGACGCCGGCGAGCGCCGCGCCCTCGAGGATCGCAAGCACCGCCGGCGTGGGGGACGGCAAGGTCCCGTGCGCGACCTCGACCAGGCCGCGCGCGTACGGCAGGGGCGAGCACACGACGCGCTCGACGCCGAGCGTCTCGAGCAGGACGAACGTGCCGCACAGGTCGATCAGGGTGTCGACGGACCCGAGCTCGTGCAGGCGGACGTCCTGCGGATCCACGCCGTGCACACCGGCCTCGGCGCTCGCCACCCGGCCGAGCGTCGACAGCGCCCGCTCCTTCGGCCCCGCCGAGAGGCCCGAGCCCTCGATCACGCCACGCAGATCCGCGACCGAACGCGGGGCCGGATCCCCCGCGGTCGCCTCGACCACCCGGACGTGGAGAGCCGACACGCCGAGGCGAGACGTCGAGGTCACCTCCACGCGCACCCCGTCGAGCCCCAGCGCCGAGGGCAGCTCGGCCAGACGCTCCCGCGGGGCGCCCGCGTCCACGAGCGCCGCGAGCAGCATGTCGCCGGCGACGCCGCCGATGCAGTCGAGGTAGGCGACGCGCGTCACTCCGCCCGCCCCCTCGCGATCCGCGCCGCGACGGTCCCGGCCCCGAGCCCGTCGTCGATCCCGACCACGGCGAGCCCGTCCACGCACGAGGCGAGCATCGCGTTCAGCGCCGTCGTCCCTCCGTGCGCCGAGCCGTACCCGACGCTCGTCGGCGCGCCGATCACCGGGCACGGCGCCAGACCCCCGACGACGCTCGCGAGCGCCGCATCCATGCCGGCGACCACCACGACGCAGTCGGCGCGCATGACGTCGGGCAGCGCGTTCCCGAGACGGTGGAGACCGGCGACGCCGACATCCTCGTGGACCCGGACGGCGACACCGAGCAGCTCGGCGCGGATCCGAGCCTCGTGCACCACCGGCCCGTCGCTCGTCCCGCCCGAGACGATCACGACGGTCCCACGCGGCTCGGGGACGCGCCGGCGCACCCACACGGCGCGCGCGAGCTCGTGCTCCTCCGCGTCCGGGATCGCCGCGCGCACGGCGGCCCGCACCTCGGCCGAGGCGCGCGTGACGAGCACGCTCGAGGCGCCCGCCTCGTCGAGCGCGCGCGCGATCGCCACGACCTGGTCGGGCGTCTTCCCCTCGGCGAGGACGACCTCGGGGGCGTCCTGACGCTCCTCGCGATGCGTGTCCACGTTCGCGAACCCGAGCTCGACGAACGGACGGGCGGCCAGACGTGCCGCCGCTTCCTCGGGCGTCACGGCGCCGGCGGCCACGGCGGCGAGCAGGTCC
>DAIUEM010000238.1:0-3838 GCA_036845105.1 Actinomycetota bacterium
CCGCCGCGGTCTACGCCGACTTCCACGACATCGAGTACAACGCGATCCGCGAGGCTGCGGCGTTGTTCGACGCCTCGCCCCTGTACAAGTTCATCGTCTCCGGGCCGGACGCGGCGCGGCTGCTCGACCGCGTGATCACGCGCGACATCGGCAAGCTCGCCGTGGGTCGCGTGCTCTACACGCCGTGGTGCGACGAGGACGGCAAGGTGCTCGACGACGGAAACCTGGCCCGCGTCGCGGAGGATCGGTTCCTCCTGACAGCCGCCGACCAGACGCTCCGGTGGCTGCAGATGAACGCCGCGGGGCTGGACGTGCAGGTCCAGGACGTCTCCGAGGACGTCGCCGGGCTCGGGCTGCAGGGGCCGCTGTCGCGCGACGTGCTCGAGCGAGCCACCGGCCAGGACTGGAAGGACCTGCGGTACTTCGGTCACCGCCGGACGGAGGTCGCCGGCGTCGAGATCGACGTCACCCGCACGGGCTTCACGGGCGACCTCGGGTACGAGCTCTGGGTGCCCGCGGACGGCGGCGTCACCGTGTGGGACGCGGTCTGGGAGGCCGGGCAGGACTTCCGGATCCGTCCGATCGGCGTCCGCGCGCTCGACGTCGCGCGCGTCGAGGCCGGGCTCATCATGGTGGACGCCGAGTACACGGGCGCCCGCCACGCCACCAACACCGCGCCCGAGGAGTTCTATTCGCCCTTCGAGCTCGGCTTCGGCCGGTTCGTGGATCTCGGCAAGGAGAACTTCGTGGGCAAGCGCGCCCTCGAGCTGGAGCAGGCCAGGGGCGGACCGAAGCGGCGGCTCGTCGGCCTGCACCTGGACTGGTCGGCCATCGAGGCGATGTTCGCCAAGCACGGCCTCGCGCCGGCGGTCTCGCCGTTCGTGCAGCGGGACCCGGTCCCGGTCTACAGGCAGGGCCGCAGGGTCGGTCGCGCGACAAGCGTGACATGGGGCATCACGATCAAGAAGATGGTCGCGTTCGGCTCCGTGCCCCCATCGCTCGCGTCCCCCGGCTCGCGGCTGCAGGTCGAGTGGAGCGTCGAGGGCGAGCGGGGGAAGGTCCCGGCCACCGTCGTGGAGCTGCCGTTCCTCGACCTCCCCCGCAAGCGGGCGTAGCGCCGCCTGGTTCCGGGTGTTGCTGGACGCCTCTGGGATGATGGGGCCGTGCGGGACCGTTCCAGGCGCTTCCTCGTGCTGCTCGCGATCGCCGGGGGTGCCGTCGCCCTCATCATCGCGCTCACGGGCAGCCTGATCGCTGCGGTCGTCGCCGGCCTGCTCGTCGCGGGCGCCGGTCTCGCCGCGGCCACCAACGGCGGCACGGGCGTGCCGGCTCACGATCCGGGGCGTCGACGCTTCCTCGCCATGCTGGGCGGGATCGGGCTGGTCGCCGTGACGGGCGGCGTGGCGGCCGGCCGGACGGCCAAGGCGCTCGTGAAGCCCGACCCGGAACCCACGCTGGACGCGATGGCCCGTGGCCTCGGCACCGAGCATCTCGAGCTCGTCCGCCGTCAGTTCCACCCCGAGCGCTCGGGTGACCTGCAGCTCGTGCTCGCCCCCTACAACAGCTCGAACTACGCCAACGAGTCCCTCTCGTTGGTGAAGGACGATCCGCGCAGCAGCCACGCGTCGGTGTGGATGTACCTCGAGCGCATCCCGCTGTTCGTCTGGGCGCCGGGCATCGTCGAGCCGTCGGACAACACGGACCGGGTCTCGCTCGCCGACCTCGCGCCGACGACCGCCCACCTCATGGGCTTCGACGGCTTCCGGGCGCCGGACGGGCGCGTGCTGCCGGGCATCGAGCGGCCCGCGACGCCGCCGAAGGTGATCGTGACGTTCGTGATCGACGGCGGCGGCTGGAACGTGCTCACGCACTGGGACGACCCCGACCCAGCCAAGACCGCGTGGCCCGAGATGAAGCGACTGATGCGGGAGAGCGCGAGCTACCGCAACGCGATCGTCGGGTCGTTCCCCGCCGTCACCGCATGCGCGCACGCGACGATCGGGACCGGGGCGTTCCCCGACACCCACGGCATCACCGGCCACAACCTCCGCTACCGCGGCAAGCCCACCAAGGCTTGGGGCTCACCCGGCGAGGCCGACCCGTCGTTCCTGCTCGTGCCCACGCTCGCCGACGCCTGGAACGAGCACACGAACGACAATGCGTGGGTCGGTGAGATCGGCTACCAGATCTGGCACCTGGGGATGCTCGGGCGCGGGGGGCACCGCCCGCTCGGCGACAAACCGGTCGCGGTCCTGTGGGACGAGGAGGGCGGCGGCGGCTGGATCCCCCAGAACCCCGAGATCTATCGCATGCCGCGCTCATGGCCGGACATCCAGCGCCTCGACGAGCTCACCGCCGCGTACGCGGACCCGGGCGTCGACGATCAGTACACGCTGAAGGGCAAGAAGGCGGCGTGCTGCACCCCGCCGATCATCGAGTACCAGGGAGATGTCATCGAGGCCGCCTTCGACTCGGAGCCGATCGGCGAGGGCCCCAACACCAGCCTGCTGTACATCAACGTCAAGGCGCCCGACTACGCGGGGCACGTGTACAACTTCCTGTCGCTGCGGCAGAAGTTCGCGCTGCTCGAGACCGATCGTCAGATCGCACGGGTCGCCCAGATCCTCCAGGAGCGGTTCGAGCCCGGCGAGTACGCCTTGATCGTCACGGCCGACCACGGGCAGTGCCCGACCGTGAACCTCGCCGGCGGCGTGCGCCTGGACCCGATCCAGATCGAGGAGGACATCGAGCGACGCTTCGGGCGCTCGGTGTTCGGGCTCATCGAGAGCGTGGTGCCCTCGGAGGTCTACCTGTCGCGCCGCGCGATTGCCGACGTTGGCATCACCGACGCCGATGTCGCGGCGTGGCTCGAGGACTACGTCTACGAGGAGAACATCGGGCCGTACGTGCCCGACGAGGCGATCTCGTTCGACCGCCTGGATCAGCGGATCTTCTCGGCGGTGTTCCCCCGCTCGTATCTGGAGGAGCTCGCTACGGTCGACATCTCGTCCTTCGGACCCGGCGAGTACGAGGGCGACCCCTTCGGCGTGCCGCCGATCACCTGGTAGCGCGGGTCAGGAGCGGCCGACGGACACCGGCTCCGTAGATCCGGCGAGCGCGTACAGGACCAGGACGACGGCCGCCACTAGGACGACGGCCAGGATGAGGGAGAGCCAGCGCCTAGGGTCCCCGACGTGGACGGTCACGGGCACCTCCTCGAGCCCAGTCTGACGCCGCTCGCCGAGCGCGGCAAGGGCTCCTACGATGGCTCCGTGTCCTCCTTCTTCGACGTGGCCTACGAGGGCAGCCCCACCTGGGAGACCGGGCGACCGCAGGCGGCGATCGTCGAGCTCGAGGAGGCCGGCGAGATCGTCGGGAGCGTCCTGGACGTCGGGTGCGGCACCGGCGACAACGCGCTGTTCCTGGCGTCGCGAGGGCACGAGGTGTTGGGGGTCGACCTCGCACGGGCGGCGATCGCGCGGGCGCGCTCGAAGGCGCGCGACCGCGACCTCACCGCCAGGTTCCTCGTCCAGGATGCCCTCCGGCTGGACGAGCTCCATCGCTCGTTCGACTCGGTCATCGACGTCGGGCTGTTCCACTCGTTGACCGACGAGGAGCGCCTCGTGTACGCCGCCAGCCTTCGCTCGGCGCTCGCGGCCGGAGGTCGCTGCTTCCTACTGTGCTGGAGCGAGCGCAACCCGTGGGGCTTCGGCCCCCGACGCATCACCAAGGCAGAGATCCGTGACTCCTTCGAACACGGCTGGACGGTCGAGTCGATCGACGGGTCTCGCCTGGAGTCGAAGCTCGAGCAGGGCGAGGTCCACGCGTGGCTCGCGCG
>DAIUEM010000239.1:0-3828 GCA_036845105.1 Actinomycetota bacterium
AGCAACGTCGACCGTCCGCCGGCCGACCGCGCCCGCCTGCGCACGCTCGCCGACCGTGTCCAGATCCTGCGCGTGAGTGGGTACCTGTTCTTCGGATCGACCAGCGGCCTGCTCGAGCGGATCCGGGAGCGCGTCGAGACCACTCCGCCGGCGTTCCTGCTAATCGACCTGCGCCGCGTGACGGGCGTGGACTCCTCGGCGGTCGCCACGCTGGCGAAGGTGCTGCGACTCGCGCAGACGCACGGGTTCGGGGTCGTGCTCACCGGCGCGTCGGGTCCGGTACGCGCCCAGCTCGAGCGCGGCGGCGTGCTCGAGGGCGAGGACACCGTCCGTTTCGAGCCCGACCTGGACCGAGGGCTGCAGCGGTGCGAGGACGCGCTGCTCGGGGCCGGCGCCGAGACGGCGGTCGCCGGCGCCGAGGGAGATCCCGCTTCGGACGGTCAGATGCCGCCCGGGGTCCTCCCGTACCTCGAGCGGATCTCGGTGCCGGCGGGCACCGTGCTGATCCGCCAGGAGGAGCCGCCCGGCGACCTCTTCGTGCTGCGATCCGGACGCCTGGCGGTGGAGACGCGCACCAGCGAGGGGACCCGGATCAGGCTCCGTGCGCTCCGCCCCGGTGTCGTGGTCGGAGAGGTCGGGCTCTACACCGGCACGCCACGTACGGCCGACGTCGTGGCCGAGACGGAGAGCGTCGTCCTGCGGTTCAGCGCCGGGTCGATCGCGAGGATCGAGGCCGAGGAGCCCGAGGTGGCCGCGGCGCTGCATCGGTGGCTCGCGACGACGCTCGCGGATCGCCTTCACGAGACGCAGACGACCTTCGAGACCCTCCTGGAGTGACCGGATGGCCGTGACCGAGCAGCGACGAACCGTCCGATGGCTGGCCCCACTCGCCGCAGGCCTGATCCTGGGCGCCGTCGAGACCGTGCTCGCCGTCGCCTTCGCGGCCTTCGTCTTCGGGGGCCTGCTCGTGGACCGGCTCGACGAAGGGATCGGGCTCTACCTGGCGGCCGCCGCGGTGACGCTCGCGCTCTTCGCGTGGCGGGGCGGTGCCCGGGGTGTGATCGGCAGCGTGCAGGACGCTGCGACGGCAGTGCTCGCGCTCGTCGCCGCGGCCGCGGCGACGAAGGCCGCCGACCTCGCCCGCGTCGCCGTGATGGCCGGCGTGAACGACTTCGAGGCCCCCGACATCTTCCTCACCGTGGTCGCCGCGACGCTGGTCGTGACCGTCCTGTGCGGCGTGGTCTTCCTGACGCTCGGCACCTTCCGGCTGGGCAACCTGATCCGGTTCGTTCCCTACCCGGTCGTGGGCGGCTTCCTAGCGGGCACCGGGTGGCTGCTCCTGATGGGTGGCATCTACGTCGCCTGCGGCGTGTCGCCCCACCTGCGGACCGTCCCCCAGCTGATCGAAGGACACCAGCTGCTCCTGTGGCTTCCCGCCTTCGCGTTCGGGGTCATCCTGCTCGTCGCCGTGCGGCTCCTGCGCCGGCCGCTCGTGATCCCGGCCGTGATCGGGATCGGGCTGGCGGCGTTCGTGATCGGCATGGTCGTGACCGGCACGTCGGTCGAGGCCGCGCAGGACGGGCGGTGGCTTCTCGGCCCGTTCGAGGGCTCCAGCCGATGGGAGCCGTGGGCGCTCCGGGCGCTGACCGGCGCGGACTGGTCGGCCGTGCTCGGGGAGTGGGCGGGGATCGCCACGGCGGTGTTCATCGCGGCGATCGCGATCCTCTTCAACGTCAGCGGCATGGAGGTCGTGCTGGACCGCGACCTCGACACGAACCGGGAGGTCCGCGACGCGGGGTTCGTCAACGTGGTCTCCGGAGCGCTCGGGGGGGTCCCCGCGTACCACGCCCTCAGCCTCAGCGCGCTCGCCGAGCGGATGCGCGTGAACGCGCGGGTCGCGGGACTGATCGCCGCGGCGGTCCCGCTGTCGGCGGTGGTCCTCGGCGCCACCGTCGTCAAGCTGATCCCGCGGATGATCGTGGCCGGCGTGCTCGTGTTCCTCGGCCTCGCGTTCATCGTGGAGTGGGTCTGGGACAAGCGCCGGGTGCTGCCCCTCCTGGAGTACGGGGTCGTGCTCGTGATCCTGGTCACGATCGTCGTTCGAGGGTTCCTGCCCGGGGTCGTGCTCGGGCTCGTGCTCGCGGTCGTGCTGTTCGTCGTGAGCTACGGCCGGACGGACCTCGTGCGTGAGGTCGCCTTCGGCCACACCTACCGCAGCAACGTCGATCGCCCGCCGGCCGAGCGCGCCAGGCTCCGCTCGCTCATGGATCGCGTCCAGATCCTGCGCGTGAGCGGGTTCCTGTTCTTCGGATCGACGAGCGGCCTGCTCGAGCGGATCCGCAAGCGCGTCGAGACCGCGCCGCCGGCATTCCTGGTGATCGACCTCCGTCGCGTCACGGGCGTGGACTCCTCGGCGGTGGCAGCGCTCGGCAAGGTGCTGCGGCTCGCGCAGACGCACGGGTTCGAGGTCGTGCTCAGCGGCGTGTCCGGACCGGTGCGCGCGCAGCTCGAGCGCGGCGGCGTGCTCGAGGGCGACACCATCCGTTTCGAGCCCGACCTCGACCGAGGGCTGCAGCGGTGCGAGGACGCGCTGCTCGGGACCGAGGGCAAGTCCACCGAGACGGGCTTCGAGGTCGAGCTGGACGGCCAGGGCGGTCTGCCTCCGGGGGTCGTCCCCTACCTCGAGCGGATCTCGGTGCCGGCGGGCACCGTGCTGATCCGCCAGGACGAGCCGCCCGGCGACGTGTACGTGCTCGAGACGGGGCGCCTGGCGGTGGAGACGCTCACCACCGAAGGCACCCGGATCAGGCTGCGCACGCTCCGCCCGGGGGTCGTGGTCGGCGAGGTCGCGCTCTACACCGGTGTGCCACGCACGGCCGACGTCGTGGCCGAGACGCCGAGCGTCGTCCTGCGGTTCAGCGCCGGGTCGATCGCGCGGATGGACGCAGACGAGCCGGAGGTCGCCGCGGCGCTGCATCGGTGGCTCGCGACGACGCTCGCCGACCGCCTGAACGAGACGCTGCGGGCGGCGGACGCCCTGCTCGACTAGCGTCGGCGCAGCTCGACGAGCTCGTCGCGTGCGGTACGGCGACGCGACATGGAGGCGGGGTACTCGAACGCAGTGAGGAGGAAGCCGTGGCCTATGACGAGGATCTGGCCGATCGGATCCGAGAGCTGGTCTCCGGCGAACGGCGCCTGACCGAGCAGAAGATGTTCGGCGGGCTCGCGTTCCTGATCGGCGGCAACATGGCGATCGCGGCGAGCGGGGAGGGCGGACTGCTGGTCCGGGTCGATCCCGACCGATCCGACCGGCTCGTGGCGTCCACGGGTGCGCGGCCGATGGAGATGCGTGGCCGTGCGATGCGCGGATGGCTGCGCGTCGACGCGGAGGACGTCCGGACGGAGCGACGGCTCGCGAGGTGGATCGACATCGGAGTCACGTACGCGCGCTCACTCCCCGCGAAGACAAAGGCACCACCCCTGGGGAAGCGACAGGCTCGTTCGTGACGAAGCCCGCGGGCGAGGTCCCGGGCGATGCGTCGCGAGGGTTGGGCCTGGTCGTCGTCGGCTACCCTCCTGGCATCGACCAAGGAGCACGGGTGGAGGATCGCGACGCGACGACGCATCGCATGGAGCACACAGACCCGGCCGCCCTCGCCCCCATCCTCGAGGCGTTCTCGCCGATGGTTCTCCACGTCCATCGCGCGGCGGGTCCGGTCGTCGGACGGGACGCCGAGCTCGACGTGGTCCGCCAGGAGCTCGCCACCGCGCGGGCCGGCAGGCTCACCGGGCTCAGCCTCGAGGGAGAGCCCGGGATCGGCAAGACAC
>DAIUEM010000240.1:0-3817 GCA_036845105.1 Actinomycetota bacterium
GAGCAGCAGGTCTGCCGCGATCGGACGCTTGGGGACCACCTCCGCGATCTCGATCGGGTCGAGCTGGAAGAAGCCGGCGCTCTGCTCGTAGAGCTTGGTCCGGCGATCGTACCCGTCGACCAACGCGTCCGCCGTCTCGAGCCACCGGAGCCGCTCGAAGTCCGGGACGCGCTCATCGCCGTCGGCGAGCTCCGCTGCACGGCGCAGGTTCCATCTGGCCATCACGTTGGTGAACGCGTTGTCGTCTACCGCCTCGTGATACTCGTCGGGGCCGATCACCCCGTAGATGTGCGCGTTACCGTGGCGGTCCCACCGCACCCGCGAGCCCCAGTACCGGGCCGTCTCGATGAACAGGTCGAACCCGGGCCCCTCCAGGAAGTCGGTGTCGCCGGTCCAGTCCGTGTAGCACTGGGCCGCCCACGCGACGTCCGCCACGATGTGTTCCTCGATCAGCCCCGTGCGGATCGAGAAGATGTTGCCCGAGCGATCGCGTCCGGTCTGCGGTGTGACGTCGAACCCGGAGTGCGCCGACTCCCAGGGGAAACGGGCGCCCCGCCTGCCCATGACGTTCGCGATCGTCCGCGCTGCCGGCAGGCGCCGGATCCGGTACTCGAGCATCGCGCGCGCCGCCGCCGGGTGGGTGGCGGCGAGGAACGGCAGGACGAACACATCGCTGTCCCAGAACACGTGGCCTCGGTAGGCTGGGCCGGACAGCCCGCGGGCCCCGACCGCCGCCTCGCCCTCGTCGGCGACCGAGCCCATCAGGTGGAACAACGCGAGGCGCACCCGGCGCTGCAGGTCCTCGTCCCCCTCGACCCGGACGTCGGCTCCGTCCCACCGCTCGCCCCACGCGGCCCGGTGCTCGCGGAGCAGCCGCTCGAACCCGGCCTCCTCGGCCTGCGCGACGGTGCGAACGACGCGCGTGCGCCGAGGCTTCCGGTTGGGGTCTGGGATGTAGGCGGCGAACCGATCCAGCACGTGGACGCCGTCGACGTGGCGCCCGGCGTCGCGGACGGCCGTGGCGACCCCGCCCTCGTCGGTCTCGATCCGCGCCCACGGGATCCCGTCGAGCCTGCCCTGCTCGCCGGCGAGGCCCGGCGGGAGCGATGGCGCCGGCGCGGCGTCCACGGGGGTGGACGCCGTCTGCGCCCGCAGGACCGCGAGTCCCGGCCGCGCGAAGCTGGAGAACCGGACCGAGCGCACCCCCGTCCTCGACACGCGCGTCTCCTCGTGCAGCAGTCCGGTGCGCATGTCCAGGACCCGCGCGACCGCGTCCTCGTCCTCGTCGAGCCACAGGGTGAGCTGCGCCCAGACGGGGCAGGTCATGAGCGAGGTCTCGGCGCCCTGCCCGTCGTAGATGCCGGCGGCCAGGACGAGCGGGAACACCGCCGGGTGCATCGGGAGCGGGGTGCCGCTCGTGCCGATCCGGCCATCCGCGAGGGTGAGCAGGCGCTCGTTCACGCGCTCGAGCTCGGGGTGCACGCCTTCGATCGTGAGCGTCCAGGTTGGGTCCAGGGAGGGCTCGGGGAGCTCGCCGCGGGCGCGCCGGGCGAGCTGATCCTCGAGCAGGGCCACGAACGCCGGAGGACCTCCGGCGATGGGCACGACGCCGTCCGGGACACCCTCGGGCTCGCGGCCGACGGTGATCGCGACCGCGCCGCCTGACTCGGGGACCAGCATCAGCGAGTCACTACCCGGGAGACCGCCGAGCGAACCGAACTCGTCCCCGCCGACCAGGACGTGCTGGGGCGCGATCCCGAGCCGCTCGAGCGTCGAGAAGATCCACCGCGCCGAGTCCGCCTTGTCGGTCAGGCCGATCTCGACGTGCTTGGCGTCGCTCGTCACGCGCGGATCCCGCAGGCCAGCCTCGCGCGCCGCGTCCTCGGCCATCCGGACGGCCTCGGGCAGCCCGTCGAGGCCGGCGTCGGCCAGGCGCCGCTCGACCGCCTCGAGCAGCTCGCCGATGCGCGCCTTGGGCGGGTCCTCCCACTCGGGCTCGGGGATCACGTCGATCTTGCGGCGGTTCAGCCGGTGCGAGACCACCTCCGCGTGCAGGCCCCGGGCGGCCAGGCGCTCGATCGTGAGCCTCGCCGCAACGTCGAGGGCGCGGTTCTCGTCCTCGGTCGCGGTCCGGCGCTCGATGACGTGCGGCCCGCGGCGGTCGACGCGGAACACCTCGGAGCCGCGGTTCAGGAGCAGGTAGAGCTGTCCGGGACCCACCGGGCGCGCGCCGAGCTGCCCGTCGACGTTGCGCACGTGCGTGCCGCTCACGACGAAGAGGTCCATGCCGGCGGCGCACAGCGCCTCCACCAGCTCGCGCACGTGCTCGGCGTCGGCGGCCCGGTCGGGGACGGCCGTCCCGTCCCAGTCGAAGACCAGGGCCTCGAACCGCCGATGGACCTCGCCGGGCAGCTCGTGCCCGGCCTCCGGACGAGGTTGCTGACGTTTCACCTGAACCGCCTCACCGGGGGGACGATAGATCCCCCGACGCGCTCCCGCACGGTCCTCGAGGCAGGTCACTCCGATCGGCCGGCTTCTGAGAGGGTGGGGACGTGCCGATCCACGATACGACCGCCGCGCCCCGGAGGGTTCCCCCGACGTGAGGTACCGGCCGCTCGGCCGCACCGGCCTCGACGTGTCGACGATCTCGCTCGGGTCGTGGCTCACGTTCGGCGGCTCGGTCGACGAGCGGACCTCGATCGACTGCATCCACCGGGCGTTCGAGCGCGGGGTCACCTTCTTCGACACCGCGAACGTCTACGAGGCCGGACGCGCCGAGGAGGTCGTCGGCCGCGCGCTGGCGACCCTGCCGCGCAACCGCGTGATCGTGGGCACCAAGGTGTTCTTCCCCACGGCGACCGGGCAGGGGCTCGGGCGCACCCACGTGCTCGCCGAGTGCGACTCGAGCCTCAGGCGGCTCGGCCTGGATCACGTCGATCTGTACCAGTGCCATCGCTACGACCCGAGCACGGTGCTCGAGGAGACCTGCGGCGTGATGCACGAGCTGATCGCGGCGGGCCAGATCCGTCACTGGGGCGTGTCGGAGTGGACGGCCGACCAGATGGCCGCGGCGGTGTCGCTCTGCGAGCGCGAGGGCCTGACGCCTCCGGCGACGGACCAGCCGCGCTACTCGATGCTGCAGCGGAGCGTCGAGGACGAGGTGCTGCCGACGTGCGAACGGCTCGGGCTCGGCGTCGTGGTGTTCTCGCCGCTGGCGCAAGGGGCGTTGACCGGCAAGTACGGCAGGGGAGCCAAACGCCCGCGGGGCTCACGCGCGGCCGATCCCCGCGGCGCCGGGTTCATCCGACCGTTCCTCACGCGCGGCGCCTTCGCCGCGATCGACCGGCTGCGTCCCATCGCCTCGGAGCTCGGCCTCACGCTCGGCCAGCTCGCGCTCGCGTGGGTGCTCCGCCGCCCGGAGGTCACGAGCGCCATCGTCGGCGCGACCTCGATCGCCCAGGTGGATGAGAACGCGTCCGCCGCCGACGTCGATCTCGACGCCGGGACGCTGGACGCGATCGAGCGCGCCCTCGCGTAGCTCACGCCCGGAGCTCGGCGAGCGCTTCATCGACCTCGGGCAGGAACAGGCGTGCGTCGCACTCGACCAGGATCTCCCGGGCGCGCTCGAGCACCGGGCGCGGGTCTTCGCCGACCCGCCTCATCGCACGGGCGAGGTCGACCATCGCGCGCGCGGCGTCGATCCGCACGCCGATCCCCTCCAGGCCCGCGACCCCCTGCTGGAGGAGGCGCCGTGCCTCAGCCGGATCGGGGGCGAGCAGTCCCATGTTGATGCCTCCGTCGACCATGTTGACGAACG
>DAIUEM010000241.1:0-3812 GCA_036845105.1 Actinomycetota bacterium
GGTGAACATCGACTGCGGCTCGTACACGCCCGACGGTGTGAACCAGATCGCCGACCTGTGCGAGGCGCGGTTCCGCACGCACGGCTGGTCGGTCGAGCGCATCCCGCACCATCCGGCGGGTGGCGAGCAGCAGCTCGGCGACCTGCTGATCGGCCGCCTGGAGGGGACCGGGGGAGCGCGGGTGCTCATGATCGGCCACACCGACACGGTCTTCGACCCGGGGACGGTTGCGGAGCGGCCGTTCAAGATCGCCGACGGCCGGGCGCTCGGCCCGGGCGTCTCGGACATGAAGGCGGGGCTCCTGACAGGGTTCTTCGCCGTCGAGGTCCTGCAGGAGGCGGGCTTCGGTGACTTCGGGCGCATCACCTACGTGGTGAACCCCGACGAGGAGATCGGCTCGCCGTTCTCCCGCGTTCACATCCAGGAGCTCGCGAGGGAGGCGGACGCCGCGTTCGTCCTCGAAGGCGCGCGTGAGAACGGCGACATCGTGTCGGCGCGCAAGGGCGTGACCGACTACGTGATCGAGATCGTCGGCCGGGCGGCGCATGCAGGCGTGGAGCCCGAGCGTGGCAGGAGCGCGGTCCTCGAGGCCGCCCACAAGACGGTGGCGCTCCAGGCGCTCAACGGTCGATGGCCCGGCGTGACCGTGAACGTCGGCGTGGCTCGCGGCGGGACACGGACGAACGTGGTGCCCGAGCGCTGCACGCTCGAGGTCGACGTCCGCTCACCGCAGGAGGAGACGCTCCAGGCGGTCGAGGCCGAGGTCGAGCGGATCGCCAAGGAGCGCACCGTGCCGGATGTCGCGATCCGGTTGACCGGCGGTGGCTGGCACCGCCCGATGGAGAAGAGGGAGGGCGGCGAGAGGCTCGCCGCGCTCGCGATCGACGTGGCGGCCGAGCTCGGGTTCGAGCTCCGCGACGCCGCGACCGGCGGCGCGTCGGACGCGAACACCACCGCGGCGGCGGGGGTCCCGACGCTCGACGGGCTCGGTCCGATCGGCGGCGACGACCACGGTCCGAAGGAGTGGGTCGATCTCTCGAGCGTGGTCCCCCGCATCTCGCTGCTCGCGGGCATCGTCTCGAGGGTCGGGGCGGCGCTTGCGGCCTGAGAGGGAGGTTCCATGGATATCACCACCGTGCCCCTGGACAAGCCGGAGGACCTGAACGTCATCCTCGGCCAGTCGCACTTCATCAAGACCGTCGAGGACCTCCACGAAGCCCTCGTTACGACGTCGTCGACGATCAGGTTCGGCGTCGCGTTCTGCGAGGCGAGCGGCCCGTGCCTGGTGCGCTGGAGCGGGAACGACCAGGAGCTGATCGACATCGCGGTGCGGAACGCGGAGGCGATCGGCGCGGGTCACTCATTCCTCGTCGCCCTGCGCGAGGCCTTCCCCGTGAACGTGCTGAACGCCGTGAAGATGGTGCCGGAGGTCTGCAGGATCTTCTGCGCGACGGCGAACCCCGTCGAGGTGGTCGTTGGGCAGAGCGAGCTCGGGCGCGCGATCCTCGGCGTGGTTGACGGCGGCTCGCCGCTCGGCGTCGAGACCGAGGAGGACGTCGCAGAACGCAAGGCGCTGCTCCGCCGGTTCGGCTACAAGCTCTGAGGCACCGGCCGCCGCGGCGATTCGCTCAGACCCGCGTCGCGATCGGCGCCGGCTCGCCGATCGCGAGCCCGCTCTCCGGATCGAAGAAGTGGAAGCGGCCGGGGTCCAGCGAGAGCGTGACGCGCGTCCCGGGCCGGGCGCGTGTGCGGGCGTCCACTCGGGCGCAGAAGACGCAGCGCCTGCCTTCGGCGGCGAGCAGCAGCGCCTCCTCGCCGGTCTCGTCCTCCGACTCCCGGATCTCCTCGATCGCGACCGGCTCCGCGTCCACCGCGAACAGCACGTTGACCTCCGAGCCCAGCTCCTCGGTGACGTCGGCGGCGATCTCGATCGTGGGCAGGCTCCCCGGCGACCACACCTCCGCGTCCTCCATGTCCGAGGGCCGGATGCCGAGGATCACCGGCCGTCCGGCGTGGCTGGAGAGGTCGGTGCCGGGCGCCAGCGGGACCTCGAAGCCCCCGAAGGCGACCGAGCGCTCGGACAGGGTCGCCTCGACCAGGTTCATCGGGGGCGAGCCGATGAAGGCCGCGACGAACAGGTTCGCGGGATGGTTGTAGAGGTTCTGCGGGGTATCGACCTGCTGCAGCACGCCGTCGCGGAGGACGGCGACGCGGTGCCCGAGCGTCATGGCCTCGACCTGGTCGTGCGTGACGTACACGGTCGTGGTCTCCAGGCGTTCGTGGAGCCGGACCAGCTCGGCGCGCATCTGCACCCGCAGCTTGGCGTCCAGGTTGGAGAGCGGCTCGTCCATCAGGAACGCGACCGGCTCCCGGACCATCGCCCGGCCCATCGCGACGCGCTGGCGCTGTCCGCCGGACAGGGCCACGGGCTTGCGCGCGAGCAGCGGCTCGAGCCCCAGGATCCTCGCGGCCCGTCGCACGCGCTCCTTGATCTCGTCCTTCGGCATCTTGCGCAGGCGCAGCCCGAAGCCGAGGTTCTGCTCGACCGTCATGTGCGGATAGAGCGCGTAGTTCTGGAACACCATGGCCACATCGCGATCCTTCGGCGGCAGGTCCGTGACCTGGCGGTCGTCGATGACGACCTCGCCCGCGGTGACCTCCTCGAGCCCGGCGAGGATCCGCAGGATCGTGGATTTCCCGCACCCGGACGGCCCGACGAGCACCATGAACTCGCCGTCGTGGATCTCGAGCGAGACGTCGTTCACCGCGACGACCTCGGTGCCGAAGATCTTCGTCACGCCATCGAGGACGATCCTGGCCATCCGTCACCCCCGTTCGGAGTCTCGCGGCCGAGCCGTTCGTGGGTCAAGGCGGCGCGGGTGCGGGCGTGGGCAGCCCTCGAGGCGCCGATGCGATCGAGCCCGAGCATCGCGGCGCCCACGACCGGCGGCGCCTCGAGCACCGTGATCCGCGCGGACCGGCAGACCTGATGGATGCCGTCGCCGATCCGCTCGAGGAACCCGGACATCCGGTTGCGGAAGATGCCACCGCCCAGGACCACGTCGACGTCCAGCTTCACCATCCGGAGCCGGCGGATCGCAGCGCCGGCCATCGCGACGATCTCGTCAGCCTGCCGCTCCACGATGCTCCTGGCGACCGGATCGCCCTCGCGGGCCGCGTCGAACACGATCGGTGCGAGCTCCGCGAGCCGCTCCTCGCCCATGTGCCCGAGGTAGATGGCCTCGGTCAGCTGCCGTGGCCGCCGCAGGCCGAAGTGCGCTGGGACCAGGCGCCGCAGGACGGTTCGCTCGCCTCGCCCGTCCTCGTCCCTGAGCGCGTGCCAGAGCGCCGCGCGACCGACGTCGCTCGCGCCGCCCCAGTCGCCCGAGATCGGTCCGATCGCCGGCAGCCGGTAGGTGCGACCGTCCGGGGCGATCCCCGAGCAGTTGGTGCCGTAGCCGCACACGATGCCCACGCCCCAGGTCCGGTCCGTCCCGGCGCGAAGGACCGCGAACGTGTCGTTGCGCAACACGTCCTCGCTCGAGAAGCCCTGCTTCGACAGCCATCGGAGGATCCGGCGGTCATCGGCTGGCAGGTCGGCTCCGGCGAGGCAGAACACCCCGAGCGGCGCGACCGGTCGCGTCTCGGGGTCGCGGCCGGCCTGGCGGACGACCTCCTCGACGCCGAACGCCACGCCGTCCAGGTAGCCGAACGGGTCCGCGCCGTCGTTCACGTTCGGGACCCTGACGGCCGCGATCACGGTGCCGTCCCGGCCGAGCAGCGCCGCGTCGACCTTCGAGCCCCCGCCGTCC
>DAIUEM010000242.1:0-2481 GCA_036845105.1 Actinomycetota bacterium
GAACGACGGCTCGCGCGCCCACAGCGGCGGGGGCCCGAACCGCTCGACCGATGCCGCGATCGCCGGGTCATCGGCGGCGAGCGCGCGGACCCCGGTGAGGAGCGATCGCTCGGTCAGCGGTCGTGGCGCGCGCGTCATGCCTCGGTGCGGGCGGAGAGGAACTCCCGGACCGCGGCGTTGAAGGCCTCCGGGGCCTCGAGGTTGCTCATGTGTCCGACCGCGGGCAGGACGACGAGGCTCGAGCCGGGGATGCTCGCATGCATCTCGCGGGCCACGGCGAGGGGTGACCGAGCGTCCTCCTCGCCGTAGAGCAGCAGCGTCGGCACCCGGATCGTGGGGAGGACGTCGCGCATGTCGGCCTCGGCGATCGAGAGCAGCATGGGACGGACGCCGCTGAGATGGAAGTCGGACATCACGGCCGTGTAGCCCTCCACGACCTCAACGGGTGCGCGGTCAGTGAACAGCGACGGCACCCACGTTCGCGCGTATCCCTCGCGCGGCAGCGCCTCGAGGTCCCGGAGGTTGGAGCGGAGCCGTTCCTCCACGATCTCCGGAGACAGCGACCCGGCCCAGCCGGCGTACGCCGCGGTCAGGACCAGCGTCCGAGGGACGTCCGGCCGCTGTCGGTAGAGCTCGAGCGCGAGGGTGGACCCCCACGACAGGCCGAGCACGTGCGGCCGCGCCAGCCCGAGCGCGTCGATGAACCCGGCCAGGCGCGCCGCGTAGTCGGGCATGCGGAACGTCTCGGGCGGGTCCGAGGACATGCCGGCCCCCGGGGCGTCCCACGCGACGATCGTGAACGCGTCGGAGAGATCGTCGAGCTGCATCCGCCACTCGCGATGGTCCGACATCCCGCCGTGCAGCAGGACGAGCGGGGGACCGCTCCCGGCGCGCTCGAAGCCGATCGTCAGTCCGTCGACCTCGACGCGGTCCATCCCTCGACGGTACTCGCGAACGGGACCTTGCCGCCACCCCACCCGTTCGGGTCACCGTTCAGGCGTGGAGGCGAGCCGGATCGTCGTCTCAGCGTCCGGCACGAGGAACGCGGCAAGGCGGGCGCCCTCCTCGGCGACCTCGGCGCGCTCGAGGCGCGTGAGGCTACGGAACGCCTCGATCCGCAGGACCGCAGCGTCGCGCGCGGGCGTCAGCCGCCAGCGGGCGGTGACCATGCCGTCGGCGAAGACGGCTCCCCACCCGGCGTTGGTCCACAACGACACACCCTCAGGGACGATCCGGGATCGATCCCTGAACCCGATGCTCGCGTTGTCGTACTCGGGCATGAAGCGGACCGGTGCGGGGGTGTCCGGGTCGGGCAGCGCCCCACGCGGAACGTCGAACAGCTCGCGGCCGTCCTCGCTGCGGAACGTCCGGAGCCGAGGCCGGAGGCGCTCGAGGAGCTCGCCCATCCCGCCCAGACCCGACCACGCCTGCGCGTCCGCCGGCGAGGCGGGCCCGAACGCAGCCAGATATCGCAGGATCAGCGCCTCGGGATCGCCCGTCGTCGAGGGCGTTCGGCCGAGCCAGCGACCGAGGGTCGTGAACGCCGCCCGGCCCGAACGTCCCCACAGGCCCCGCGGCGTGACCTGGCACGTGTCGAGCAGGTACATCGCGTATCCGAGCGCCTCGGCGTCGCGACCTGGCCATCGCTCGCGGATCGCCTCCACGAGCTCGGCTCGGCTGCTGGGTCGTTCCTCCAAGCGCCTGCGGAGGAAGGCGAGGAGCTCGTCCACGTCCACGGTGTCCCTCGCCGTGCGGTAGGGGCTCGAGCTTCGGAACGTCCGCTCGATGATCGGCTGGACGACGGGGCGCAGGGCGAGGGCGTCCTCCGCGGTGACCAGATGGAGTGTCCCTCGGAACAGCGTCATCCGCACCGCTCGCCGATCTTCGATCGCGTCCGAGAGCGTCTGCGGGCGGAACCCGTCGACCCTCGACCAGATCCCGATGTACGCGTCGCGGGGCACCTGCGCGTGCATCCCGACGAGCCGCTCGACCACCCGCAGGGGCGGCAGCCGACGGCGCCGGAGGAGTAGCTGGCGCTCGAGCAGCGCTCGGTTGAGCGCGCGGCGGCTGAGCGTTCGGGTTCGTGCGACCATCGAGCGAAGATACGCGAGTGTTGCCTCCCGCCGCGGGGGCCACGACCGGACCTGATGCTCAGCCGACCGGATACACGCGGTGCGTACCCGACATCCCCTTGAGCTCGACCGTGCGCGGCTCGCCGAACCCTAACTTCCGGGTCTGCGCGAGGAGGTCGTGAACCAGCGAGGAGACCACGATCTCGCCGCCGGCGGCCGAGGAGGCGACGCGCTGCCGCGTAGCTCACGGCGTGACCGACGTGCCCGAGAGGTCGGGCCTGGCCGTGCAGGCGTACCTTTCGGAGAAGCTCGTCCTCGCGGGCGGCGGCGAGCTGCTCGAGGCGCCGTTCGCCACCGACCTCGTGCTCTACCACCCGCGGCTCACGGCCGGCGAGCTGAACGGCGCCTC
>DAIUEM010000242.1:2491-3791 GCA_036845105.1 Actinomycetota bacterium
CCGACGTGCCCGAGAGGTCGGGCCTGGCCGCGCAGGCCGAGTTCGACTCACCCGAGGGGACGACGCCGCTGCGCCTGACCGGTGTGCTGCATCTCGAGCACGGCGAGTTGAAGCTCGTGCAACGGGGAGGAGGTGACGACCCCGTGGGGATCAGGCCGGCCCCCAGTCGGGGAAGAGATCCTGCAGCCCGAACGTCTGCTGCCTCGCGCCCGTGCCGTCGGCGTTCATGATCCAGACGCCGAGACGCCCTGACTTCGTGACGCGGTTGAAGGCGATCTTCGTGCCGTCCGGCGAGTACGTCGGCGCGAACTCGTCCCGCCTCTCGGTGAACGTGACCTGCGTCAGCGCGGTCCCGTCTGGCCCGACGGTCCACAGGTCGTTGCCGTTCCTCGAGAAGACGATCGTCGTCCCATCCGGCGACCAGTCGGGCCGCTCGTCGATCTTCCTGCCCCTCGTGAGGCGCGTCTGGTTCGACCCGTCGGCGCCCATGACCCAGATGTCGTCGAGCGCCGAGCGGTCGCTGGAGAACGCGATCCGGGAGCCGTCCGGGGACCACTCGGGGAACGCGTCGAAGCCCGACGTCGAGGTCAGCCTGGTCTGGTTCGACCCGTCGGCGTCCATCACGTAGATGTCCTGGAACGGGTCGTCGAGGTTGGACGTGTAGGCGATCTTCGAGCCGTCGGGCGACCAGGTGGGCCAGGTCTCCTGAGCATCCGGGGTGGTGGTCAGCCTGGTCTGGTTCGACCCGTCGGCGTCCATGACCCAGATGTCACAGTTCGAGAGCTCGCCACGGCCGCAGCGCGCGTAGGCGATCTTCGTCCCGTCGGCGTTCCAGTCCGGCATGTCCTCGTTCGCCCGCTTGGTGCGCGTGAGCCGGACGGTGCTCGTGGAGTCCGCATCCACCGTCCAGACGTCGAACTGCTGCTTCGTCAGACGGTTGAACGCGATGTCACCGTTGGTCCCCGGGAAGGCGGCCTGCACGCCGGACAGCGGCACGATCGACGCGGCGACGACCAGGGCGGCGGTGATGGCGGTCTTCGTGGCGCGCTTCACGGTCCACCTCCATCGAGAACGGATCGCTGACCCTAGGCCCCGGTCGCCGCGGTAGTCAACGGGCTACGCGAACCAGTCGTCGAACGCCCGGCGCCGGCGGACCCGGAGGCGGTCCTCCCTCACCCGGACGAACCATGCCAGCTCCTCGCCGTCCTCGGTGGAGCGCGCGGCGGCGCTCCGGCACGCGACCCCGGGCTCCCCCTGCTCCCACGCGGCCAGCCCGATGGGCTGGCACCGCTCCCACCCG
>DAIUEM010000243.1:0-3790 GCA_036845105.1 Actinomycetota bacterium
CCGCGTGGGACGTCTTCGGCAGCGGGGCACCGAGCCATGTCTCGGTGCGGACCCATCGGTACTGGCCCGACGTCCACGAGCCCAGGGGGCGGGCCCGCAGGATCCGGCCCTCGGTCGCGAGCAGGAAGAGCACCCGGGTCGAGACCCCGTACGTGCCGCCCCACGTCTTGCCCTCGCCGAAGACGAGCTTGGTGCCGAGGTCCGGGACGTCCTTCGTGACCTCGCGCGCGGTGGCCACGCCACGCTGACCGAGGGCCTCGAGTGTCTCGGCGGCGACACGCTGGAGCCATCGTTCACCGTGGCCCTTCCGAGCGACGCCCTGGTCCTCGAGCATGCCGAGGAGCCGTCGGCGCTCGCCGGGTGCGAGGGCCTTCGTGCACGCCTCGTCCATCGTGGCGGCGACGTCGAGCGGGACGACGAACAGCGTCCGCCGCATCCCGAGCATCCGGACGAGCGAACGACGCTCGTACAGCGCGTCCTCCAGGTCCGCGGGGACGAACCCCTCCACCCGCGCGCGCGCCGAGAGGTACACGGTGGCGGGGTCGCTGGAGTGCAGCCCGACGAGCGCGGCGGTGGCGTCGTCGACGGAGCCGGCCGCACGGGCGAGCCGGTGCCGGAGCCCGAGACGCGCGCGACGTTCCTCGACCGCGATCGTCCGCACGGCAGGTGAGCCTACGCCACGTCGCCGACGCGGAGGCGCGTCGCCGATGATTCCGGGTCCCGCGGACCGTCTACCCGTTCGATGGCGGTGAGCGAGCGACCGGCGGTCCTGGTCCTGACCGGCCCGATCGTGCGGGCCGACATCGTGGGCATCTGCGACCGGACGCGAGACCTGTTAGAGGACCCCGATGCGGACCCGCTCGTGTGCGACGTGAGCGCCCTCGAGGTCCCCGACGACGGGACGATCGAGGCCCTGGCGCGGGTGCAGCTCACCGCCCGACGCCTCGGCCGCGGCGTCCGGTTCCGGGGCGCGCGGTCGGCGCTGCGCGAGGTGCTCGAGCTGCTGGGGCTGAGCGACGTGCTCGAGGTCGACCCGCCGTCAGGCGTCCAGGCGCGAGGGCAGGCCGAAGAGCGGGAACAGGCGCTCGGTGTCGAGGAAGAAGCCGATCCCGGCGATCCTGCCGTGTGAGATCTCGAGGACCTGGAGCGACCAGGGCTCGAGCCCGCGCGGGCGCGGCTTGTACTGGCCGTAGGCCGGCGAGCCGTTCGCCACCGTGGGGATCAACCGCGAGCCGCTGCAGCCGATCCCGGGGCCCAGGCACCAGGCCCGGATGTCGTCGTGGGTCCGCAGCCACAGGTCGTACGGCGGCATCGACCACGTCGCGTCCTCGTGCAGCAGTGCCGTGAGCGAGTCCATGTCGTACCGCTCGAAGGCGTCGACGTAGCGCGCGAGGAGCGCGCGCTGCTCCTCGTCCATCTCTCGGAAGGTGTCCGTGTCCTCGACGTCGACCTTCTCGAGCGTCGCCCGCGCGCGCTGGAGCGCGCTGTTCACCGACGCGACCGAGGTCTCGAGCAGCTCGGCCACCTCCGACGCCCTCCACCGCAACACCTCTCGGAAAATCAGCACGGCCCGCTGCCGCGGTGGGAGGTGCTGCAGGGCCGCGATGAACGCAAGGCGGATCGTTTCGCGCGACTCGACGAGCTCCGCCGGGTCGGCGTCCGCGGGGGCGATCCGGCCATCGGGGATCGGCAGGATCCACGTGGCCTCGGGGAGCGGCTCGGGCAGCGGCGTGGTGGCCGATCTCGGCTCCTCCAGGTCCATCGGCCTCGCCCGCCGCTCCCTGCCGGTCAGCATGTCCAGGCACACGTTCGTCGCGATCCGGTAGAGCCACGAGCGCACGGACGAGCGGCCCTCGAAGCGGTCGAGGCCGCGCCACGCGCGGAGCATCGTCTCCTGGACCGCGTCCTCTGCCTCGAACGCGGAGCCGAGCATCCGGTAGGAGTAGGCGGTGAGCTCGGCGCGGTATCGCTCGAGGTCACGCTCTAGGTCGGCGGTGCGTTGGGTGGTCGCCGGCATCTGCCCTCTCGTTTGGTCGGTTGCGAGTGGCCTGCGTGAGCCATCAAGGGTACGACGTGAGGCGACATCGCCTGGCCTTCGGGGAGGCAGTCGCGGCGCGGACGGCGGACAGTGGATGATGACCCGGTGAACCGCGGACCAGGGCGGATCGAGGTCGTCGCCGGCCCGATGTTCGCCGGCAAGACCGAGGAGCTGCTCCGCCGCGTCCGCCGAGCGCTGATCGGCGGCCGGCGGGTCCACGTCTTCACGCACGCCCTCGACACGAGGCCGGGCTGCGACCGGATCGCGTCGCACGCAGGCCGCGAGCACCCCTCGCGCGCGGTCGGCTCGGCCGCCGAGATCCTGCCGCTCGTGCCGCCCGACGCCGATCTGGTCGCGATCGACGAGGCGCACTTCTTCGACGCGGGGCTCGTGACGGTCGTCGAGGAGCTTGCGGCCCGAGGGCACCTGGTGATCGTGGCCGGCCTCTGCGTGACGTTCGCCGGTCGGCCGTTCGAGCCGCTCCCGACGCTCATGGCCGTGGCCGAGCGCGTGGACAAGCTGACCGCGATCTGCACGGTGTGCGGCGAGGAGGCGGTGTTCCACCAGCGGACGGCGCCGCCCGTCGAGGCCGCCGACACCCGTCTCGTGCCCGAGCACGTCGGTGGCGCCGAGAAGTACGAGGCTCGCTGCCGCCGCCACTTCTCACCCGGCGCCGGCGGCGATTAGGGCGCGGCGACCGACCCGATCGCGGACGGCGTCATCACGACCGCGTCGACCGGATGCCCCTTGAGCGAGAGGTGACGGCGCTCGAGCTCGGGGGGAAGCTCGGCTGCCTGGGCCGCGTCGGATGTGACGAGGATCTCGCCGACGCCTGCCTGGGCCGCTAGGTGCGCGGCGACGTTCATCCCGTCGCCGAGCGCCGTGAAGTCGCTCGTTCCCTCGGCCGACGTCACGATGCCGACGAACGCGGTGCCGGTGTGGACGCCCGCCCCGATCGGCACCCACGGGCCGTCGCTCGACCCGTGGCCCGTCTCCCGCAGCAGCGCGGCGGCCGTGTCCACGGCCTTCCGTGCGTGGTCCGGGCCCGTCATCATCGGCACGAAGAGCCCGACGACCTCGTCCCCGACGAACTTCTCGATGATCGCATCGCCCTCGAACAGGATCCGGCTCGAGACCCGGTAGAACCGGTTCATCAGCCTGGTGAACTCGAGGACCGGCATCTGCCGCGCCAGCTTGCTCGAGCCGCGCACGTCCGCGAACAGCATCGAGAGTTCGATCTCCGCGCCGCCGATCTGCTCGTCCCGCCCGGTGACGGGACACGCTCGGGAGGCGGTCCGCAGACCCTTGAAGCAGCGCGCGCAGATCGTCGGGTTCTTGTCCCAGGGAGTGAACCCGTACCGGCGGAGGATCAGCGCGCCGGGAGCATGGAACGGTGCCTTGCAGAACCGGCATCTCGGGGACGACGGGATGAATCGGAGCGAGCTGCGCTCGTGCAGGTGCGGATGCGTGCCGCTCAGGAGCGCGTGCCACTCCTCCTCCGGCGTCGCGTACGCCGCCATGGCCGAGGAGCTTAGACCCGTCGGACGTTCGCCGCCCCCCGGGCACGGGCGGCCCGACCTCCGCTACCCGGCTTTCGAGCCTTCGCGATCACGCTGAACGCCACGGCGCCCTGCCGTTCCGCCGGGATCAGCTTCCGCATCAGGTCAACGACCTCGTCCGTGAACAGTGGGAAGATCGCGGCATCGTCGATGCCGAACGGCTGCTTCTCGCCGATCCAGACGTCGGCGAACC
>DAIUEM010000244.1:0-3777 GCA_036845105.1 Actinomycetota bacterium
GAAGCCGTCGATCACGCGGTGGAAGATGGTGCCGTCGTACAGCGGCTCGGTCTTGCTCGTGCCGTCTCGCGGGTCGGTCCACTCGCGCCCCCCGGTGGCGAGCTCGACGAAGTTCGCGACGGTCTTCGGCGCGTGCTCCGGCATGAGGCGGACGGTGAACGAGCCCATCGAGGTGACGAAGGTGGCGGTGGTCATCTGCGGCCTCCCATCGGGTCGAGCCGCGACAGTCTACGCGCGGACGTCAGGCGGCCCGCACGTAGCGGCCAAGGACGAGATCCCAGCCCTCGTCGTAGCCGGCCCGTCCCTCCTCGGCGAGGGAGCCGAGTCCCTCCCAGCCCCGGTGGACGAGCTCGATGCGCGTGCCGTCGCCCTCGGGCGTGAACGTGACCTCGAGCTCCGTGGGCGGGTTCGGGTTCGCGTTCGGCTTCCACGCGATCACGACGCGGTGTGGGCGCTCGTACTCGACGAGCTGGCCCCACGGCAGGGCGTCCCCGGTCGACAGGTGCTCGAGGATCGGGCGGCCTGGGTCGGTGGGGAACTCGACGCGCTCGACCCTCGCGCCGTCGACCTCGCCTCGCCGCGAGTGCGTCTCGAGCGGCCACCATGTGCCGACTCCTCGTGTGAACAGGTCGAACGCGCGCTCCACGTCGCACCGGACGAGCACACGCTTGCGGATCGGGTCGATCGGATCGATCACGGTTCTCCCTCCTCATCATGGCCGGGCGCGTCGGCCTCGGCCGCCTCCTTGAACGCGCCGAGCGCCGCACCCCAGAACGTCTCCAGGTAGGCCCGGAGCGCCGAGAGCCCGGTCGGGTCCGCGGCGTAGAGACGCCTCGTCCCGTCCTGTCGGGCCCGTACGAGCCCGGCCTCCTTCAGGACGCGCAGGTGCTGGGAGACGGCGGGTCGTGAGACCGGCAGGCGGTCGGCGATCCGCCCCACCGGGAGGGCGCCGTCGCGCACGACCTCGAGGATCCTCCGCCGCGTGGGATCGCCGAGCGCGTCGAGCGCCTTCGCGGTCATTAGGTTCGTCTCCACTTACGGTAAGTTATGACGAACCATTTCGCGGCGTCAAGCGAACGGTCCCGCGCGACCGGATCAGCCGGAGAGCGCGGCTCGGACGTTCGGGACGGTGTCGCCGGGCGAGACCTTGTACCAGGCCTGCTCGATCCGGCCGACCTCGTCCACGAGGAAGGCCGCCCGCACGACGCCCATGTACGTCTTGCCGTACATCGACTTCTCGCCCCAGACGCCCCACGCGTCGGCGACGGCGTGGTCGGGGTCGGAAAGGAGCGGGAACCCGAGCGAGTACTTCACGTCGAACGCGGCCTGGTCCTCGGGCTCGTCGGGACTGATGCCGAGGACGCCGACGCCGACCCCCGCCAGCTCCTCGCGAGCGTCACGGACCGCGCACGACTGCGTCGTGCAGCCCGGCGTGTCGGCCTTCGGGTAGAAGTACACGAGCACCTTCCGGCCGCGGAACGACTCGAGCGCGACGGTCCTGCCCTCCTGGTCGCGGAGCGCGAAGTCCGGAGCCTCGTCACCGGGCGCGAGCGTGCCCATCGGCGCCAAGGCTATCCCGTGTCCGGGATGACGACCATCCGAGGGCGTAGGAGGTCGGCTCCGGACGTCGTGCGAGGGCCGTGGGGTGCCCGATCGACCTCGCTCAGGTCTCGAGCGCCCCGGCGAGCGCCGCGGGCTCGGTCACGGGGAGCCGGCAGGTGAAGCGCTCGCAGACGTAGGCCGTTGGCTTGCCGTCCACCGCGACGCGGCCTTCGAGGAGCGGCACGCTCCGCGCCGCGGCGTCGTCGTGGGGGTCGGCGACCGCGAGGACGTGGTTCGGGAGGAAGCGCGTCACGAGGACCTCGTCCACGAGCGCTCGGGTCGCCGGGTCTTCGGGCCGGCCGACGATCGCGACCTCGCGCACCGGCCCGATCGCCAGGTCGAGCGCCGAGAGCGCGTGCCCGAACCCCGCCGGCGCCTGCTCCATCAGCTCGCGCACGAGGCGGAGCGCCGAGAGCCCGGCGCGCTCGTACGCCGGCTCGCCGGTCAGGTGGGCCATCCGCAGCAGCACGTCCGCCGCGGCCGAGCTCCCGCTCGGCAGGGCGTTGTCGGACAGCTCCTTCGGGCGCACGACCAGCGCGTCGGCGTCGGCGCCCGTCTGGAAGAAGCCGCCGCGCTCCTCGTCGTGGAACAACCGGAACAGCTCGTCGACCAGCGCTCGAGCCTCGTCGAACCAACGCAGGTCGAACGTCGTCTCGAAGAGCGTGAGGCAGGCATCCGCCATGAGCGCGTGGTCGTCGGCATACGCCTTCCCGCCGGCGGTTCCGTCCCGCCACGATCGCAGGAGCCTGCCGCTCGGGTCCCGGAGCTCGGACAGCACGAAGCCGGCCGCGCCGACCGCCGCCTCGACGTACGCGGGCTCGCCGAGCGCCCGCCCGGCCTCCGCGAGCGCCGAGATCGCGAGCCCGTTCCATGCCGCGAGCACCTTGTCGTCGGTGGCCGGGCGGATCCGCCCCTCGCGGATCCGGAACAGCGTCGCGCGCGCCGCTTCCACCGCGCGATCGAGCTCGGCCGGCTCGACGTCGTACTCGTCGGCCACCCCGGCGAGCGGGTGGGGTGTCCACAGGACGTTCGTGCCCTCCCAGTTGCCGCTGGGCATCGCGCCGAACGCCACCGCCACGGGCTCGCCGACCGCGCCGACGAGCTCGTCCCACGACCAGACGAAGAAGCGGCCCTCGACGCCCTCGGAGTCCGCGTCCTGCGAGGAGGAGAAGCCGCCCGCCGGCTGCCGCAGCTCGCGCAGCAGGTAGTCGCAGGTCCGCGCCGCGACGGCCCGGTAGCGCTCGAGCCCGGTGACCTGCCACGCTCGGACGTAGAGGCGGGCGAGCTGGGCGTTGTCGTAGAGCATCTTCTCGAAGTGCGGAACGTGCCACCGGTCGTCGGTCGAGTACCGGTGGAACCCGCCGCCGACCTGGTCGTGTATCCCGCCGGCCGCCATCCGGTCCAGCGTGGTGGTGAGCATCTCGAGCGCGCCCGCCGTCCCGCGCAGGTGGGCGCGCAGGACGAGCTCGAGCGTCATCGGCTGTGGGAACTTCGGCGCCCCGCCGAACCCGCCCCAGGTGGGGTCGAACCCGGCCTGGAGCGCTCGGAAGGCCCGTGTCAGGAGCTCCTCGTCGAGCGGCTCGCCGGAAGACCGCAGGTTGCTGACACGCCCGATCGCGTCCACCACGCGCTGCGCCTGCCTCTCGGCCTCGTCGCGGCGTGTGATCCAGGCCTCGGCGATCGCGGTGAGGATCTTCCGGAAGGCGGGCAGGCCGTGGCGGTCCTCGTTCGGGAAGTAGGTGCCGGCGTAGAACGGCTTCCCATCGGGCGTGAGGAACGCCGTCAGCGGCCAGCCGCCGTGCCCGGTCATCGCCTGGACGGCGTCCATGTAGATCGCGTCGACGTCGGGCCGCTCCTCGCGGTCCACCTTGATCGAGACGAAGTGCTCGTTCATGAGGTCGGCGGTCTCGCGATCCTCGAACGACTCGCGCTCCATGACGTGACACCAGTGGCACGCGGCGTAGCCGATCGAGACGAGGATCGGCTTGTCCTCGCGCCGCGCCCGCTCGAGCGCCTCGTCGCCCCAGGGGTACCAGTCCACCGGGTTGTGCGCGTGCTGGAGCAGGTACGGGCTCGTGGCGCCAGCCAGGCGGTTCGTCGGCCGATCGTCGCTCATCGAGCCAGTCTCCCGCATCTCGCGGGAACGGCCGGTATCGGCTGACGCCGGAGTCCAAG
>DAIUEM010000245.1:0-3768 GCA_036845105.1 Actinomycetota bacterium
GCCGAGCGCCTGTGGGAGCTGCTGCACGGCGAGCGCTTCGTGCGCGCCCTCGGCGCGATGACCGGAGGCCAAGCCGTGCAGATGGTGCGCGCCGGCCTGGAGGCGATCTACCTGTCCGGCTGGCAGGTCGCGGCCGACGCGAACCTCGCCGGCGACACGTACCCCGACCAGTCGCTCTACCCGGCGAACAGCGTCCCGGCCATCGTCCGGAGGATCAACAACGCGCTTCGGCGCGCGGACCAGATCGCGTGGGCGGAGGGCGAGGACGATACCGAGTGGTTGGCGCCGATCGTCGCCGACGCCGAGGCCGGGTTCGGTGGCCCCCTGAATGCGTCCGAGCTCATGAAGGCGATGATCGAGGCCGGCGCGGCCGGCGTGCACTTCGAGGACCAGCTGGCGAGCGAGAAGAAGTGCGGACACCTGGGCGGCAAGGTGCTCGTGCCGACCGAGCAGTTCATCCGAACGCTCTCGGCGGCCCGGCTCGCCGCCGACGTCCTCGACGTGCCGACGATCCTCGTCGCCCGGACGGACGCCGACGCCGCGACGCTCCTCACGAGCGACGTGGACCCGCGGGACCGGCCGTTCGTCACCGGCGAGCGCACGGCCGAGGGCTTCTTCCGTGTCACGAACGGCGTCGAGTCCGCGATCGCGCGCGGGTTGGCGTACGCGCCGTACGCCGACGTCCTGTGGTGCGAGACATCGCGCCCTGACCTGGACGAGGCCCGGGCGTTCGCCGAGGCGATCCACGCGGAGTTCCCCGGCAAGCTGCTTGCCTACAACTGCTCGCCGTCGTTCAACTGGCGTCGGAACCTGGACGACGACGTCATCGCGCGGTTCCAGGACGAGCTCGGCGCGATGGGGTACCGGTTCCAGTTCGTGACGCTTGCAGGGTTCCACGCGCTGAACGCGGGGATGTTCGATCTCGCGCACGGCTACGCCGCCGAGGGCATGACCGCGTACGTTCGGCTGCAGGAGCGCGAGTTCGCGCTCGAGGCCGAGGGTTACACGGCGTCGAAGCACCAGCACGAGGTCGGAACCGGGTACTTCGACCTCGTCTCGCAGGCCGTCAGCCGGGGAACGGCCTCCACGCTCGCGCTCCTCGGCTCGACGGAGGCCGAGCAGTTCCGCGACGGCGACGACCGGGACGTCGAAGAGGCGGCGGGCTAGCCGAGCGCGCGGATCGGCTCGCCCGGACTCGGCGGCGGCTCGGGACCGGGCACTGGAGCGGGGCCGGGGGCCGGGGCGGGACCGGGCACTGGAGCGGGGCCGGGGGCCGGGGCGGGGCCGGGCTCGGGCTGCGGCGGGACCGGCGCTGGGCCCGGCGGCGGCTCGGGGACCGGCTCCGGCTGGGGTGGGTCCGGGAGTGGACGAGGCGCGGGGGTCGGCTCGCGCGCGCTCGGTGCCTTCGGATCGGTCATGGCGCACCTCCGTCGTCGACGGTGTCCTGCGAGCGCCGACGCTCGACCGCCAGCGCGTCGCTGTCGGCGGTGGCGAGGGACGGACCTCGGACCTCGTGCCCGCACGAATACACGCTCGTCTCCGGGCTGTCGGCGTCCTGTCGAGGGGCGTGGTCCCAGGCCACGTCCTCGTCGAACACGACATCGACCAGCGTACCCGTTCCGCAACGCGGACAGCGCATGTCGCCCTCGGCTCGCCCCATACGCAGCGGGTACCCGGGCCGCTCGGACCCCAAACCGCGCCCTCCTCACGCCGGGATCTCGTCGACGTGCTCGAGCTCGGCGACGGGTCCGACCTCGGGTCTCCGCCGGCCGGCGCCGACGACGACGAGCGCGGTCGCTCCGACGACCACGAGCCCGCCGACGACGACGATCGGCGTCAGCGACTCGCCGAGCACCCACCACGCGAGCGTCGCCGAGACGACCGGCGCGCACTGCGTGATGAGCGACGAGAGCCACGACTCGACGTGCCGATGCGACCACGCCGCCAGCAGATGCCCCATCGCGCCCGGCACGAGCGTGACGAACGCGAGCACGACCCAGTCGCTCGCATCCGGCATCACCGGCGGGACGCCGCCGGCGAGCAACGCGACGGGGGTGACGGCGACTGTGGCGGTCAGCATCACGCTCGTCATGTACTCGAGCGTCGTCGCGCCCGCGCGGGCTCGCTTCGAGAACAGCCAGTAGCTCGTCCACGACAGGGTGCTGAGGAGCGCGAGGACGTCGCCGACCGGGCTCCACGCCGGCGATCCCGAGGAGCCGACCGCCACGATGACGATGCCCGTGAACGACAGGGCGACCAGGGCCGCCTCGCGGGCGCGCACGCGCTCGCCGAACATCCGGCCCGCGACGAGCACGACGAGGATCGGCGAGATCGCGCCGATGATCGCGAAGTTCGCGACGGTCGTGAGCTTCACGGCGGTGAACCCGAGCGAGATGTCGAGCGCGAAGAACACCCCCCCGAGCGCACACGCCTTGAACGTGGCCCAGGACAGCCGCCGCCGCACCACCGCGAGCGCCACCAGATGGACGAGGACGCCGAGCCACAGGCGGTACATCGCGAACGTCAGACCGGTGATCGACGTGCCTTTGACGAAGACGCTGGCGCTCCCCCAGGCCACCGTGCTCACCGAGACCGCGACGATCGCGGCCGTCCGGTGGCGGGAGGTCTCGGTCACGGCGCCTAGCGTACGGAACCGCTACAGTGCCGGACCGGCAAGGAGGGAGCGATGGAACAGCGACTCAAGGGACGCAAGGTGGCGGTCCTGCTCGACGAGGGCTTCGAGGACCTCGAGTTCTGGGTCACCGTGATGCGTCTCCGCGAGGAGGGCGCCGAGGTGACGATCGTGGGGACCTCGGCCGGCAAGAGCGTGAAGGGCAAGAACGCGCTCCAGGCCTCGAGCGACGTCGACGCCGCCCACGTCTCGGCCGCCGACTTCGACGCCGTGGTGGTGCCGGGCGGTTGGGCGCCCGACAAGCTCCGCCGGTCCGAGGCGGTCACCTCGTTCGTGCGCGCCGCGTACGACATGGGCAAGATCGTCGGCCTCATCTGCCACGCCGGGTTGGTGGGGATCTCGGCCGGCGTCGTGAAGGGCCACCGCGCGACCGGGAGCCTCGGCATCAAGGACGACCTCGTCAACGCCGGCGCGACGTGGGTCGACGAGCCGGCGTTCCGCGACGGCAACCTCGTCTGGGGCCGCGTGGTGGAGGACATCCCGGCGTTCTGCCGCGAGCTCGTCGAGGCGATCGAGAGCCCGTGATCCTGCACGGCGCCATCGCGGCCGCCGTGACGCCGCTCGCCGAGGGTGCCGGCGCGCTCGACGTTGACGCGTTCGGCCCGCTCGCGGCGTTCCTCGCCGAGGGCGGGATCGACGGCGTCCTCGCGTGCGGCACGACCGGCGAGGGTGTCCTGCTCTCGGCCGACGAGCGCCGCACCGCCGTCGAGCGCTTCCTCGAGGTCCGTCCTCCCGGCTTCCAGGTCGCCGTCCACGCCGGCGCGCAGACGACCGCAGAGACCGTGGCGCTCTCGCGCCACGCGGCCGAGGTCGGCGCCGACGCCGTCGCCGTCATCGCGCCCCCCTACTTCCCGCTCGACGAGGCCGAGCTCCTCGCGCACTACCGCTCGGCGGCGCAGGCCTGCGCGCCGCTTCCGCTGTACGTGTACGAGTTCGCCGGACGTTCCGGCTACGCGATCCCGGTCTCGGTCGTCGAGCGCCTGCGCGAGCACGCCCCGAACCTCGCCGGCATGAAGGTGAGCGACACGCCGTTCGCGAAGGTCGAGCCCTACCTGCTCGAGGGGTTGGACGTGATC